>JADGNT010000187.1 GCA_017883345.1 Candidatus Solibacter sp.
TTTAGCGGGCTTCCTGCACTGCCTCGATGTCAACACCGGCCAGCCGTACTGGACTCACGACGTGCTGTCCAAGGTCTGGGCCTCGCCCATGGTGATCGCCGGCAAGGTCTACCTGGGCGACGAGGACGGCGACGTGGTGGTGATGGAAGCCGCCAAGGAGAAGAAGCTGATCTTCGAAACCAACATGGGGAGCAACGTCTACTCCACCGTGGTGCCGGCCAACGGAACCCTGTTCGTGACCAACCGCAACCAACTTTTCGCGCTCGCGGCGAAGCCGTGACCGCCATGCGCCGGCTGGTGATCCTTCTGAGGCAGTCGCTCGCTAACGCTCGCGGCTCCGACCTGAGCCGCAACTCCAAACCGAGCCGCGACCGTCAGGGAGCGATTGCCTCTCAAGGAGCGGTTGCGCCATCACTTATTACCCTCTGTTTGGTAGCCGCCGCGCTCCTCAGCGCCGCCGCTGCCGATGACTGGCCCCAGTTTCGCGGCAATCCACAACTCACCGGAGTGGCCGCGGGGCCGGTCCCGGCGATGTTGAAGCTGCTCTGGACCTACGATGCCGGCGAAGCCATCGAATCGTCCGCCGCCATTGCCGGCGGCACGGTGTACGTCGGGGCGCAATCCAAGGATCTGCTGGCCATCGACCTCGCAACCGGCAAGCTGCGCTGGAAATACCGCGCCACCGATGGAATCGGCGAATCCTCCCCCGCCATCGCCGATGGCACGGTCTTCGTAGGCGACCTCGCGGGCGTGCTGCACGCCGTGAACGCGGCCACCGGCAAGCCGCTGTGGACCTTCCAAACCGAAGCGGAGATCAAATCGTCACCCGTGATCGTTGGCGACCGGGTGTTGATCGGCTCTTACGACAGCAACCTCTACGCCGTCTCACGAATCGACGGCAAGTTGCTGTGGAAAGCCGAAACCGCCAGCTACGTGCACGCCACGCCCGCGATTTCCGGCGGCATCGCGTGGGTGGCCGGTTGCGACGAAGTCTTTCACGGCATACGCATCGCGGACGGCCGCGAAACGGTGCAATTTCCCTCCGGCGGCTATACCGGCGCATCGCCCGTGCGCATCGGCGATTGGGCTTACTACGGCACGCTCAACAATGAGGTGATCGGCGCCGATGTGCGGCGCAAGCGGATCGTCTGGCGCTACCCCAGCGCGTTCCCGTTCTACTCGTCGGCGGCAGTCGCCGGGGATCGCATGGTGCTCGGCGGCCGCGACAAGAAGGTCCACTGCCTGAATTTGAAAACTGGAAAGGCGATCTGGACTTTCGTCACGCGCGCCCGTGTGGAATCGTCCCCGGCCATCGCCGGCGATCGCGTCTACGTCGGTTCCAACGACGGCCATTTCTACGTGCTGGATCTGGCGACCGGAAAAAAGCTATGGGATTTCGAAGCCGGCGCCCCGCTTTCCGCCTCCCCCGCCATCGCCGCCGGCCGCATCGTCATCGGCGCGCAGGACGGCCGGCTCTACTGCTTCGGGGAAGGCGGGAGCGGAAGGTGAGGGTTGCGCCCGGACCAAATTCGCTCGCCGGCAAATCTTCTTGGCCTTCTTCCCCCCTCAATCCGCTGCGATGCGGAATGCCGCCATCTCGACTTCGTTGCGCACCAGCAGCAAGCCGTCGCTGATGGCGGGGATGTTCCACGTCTTGCCTTGCAGCGCGCTGAACCGGGCCACTTCCTGAAGTTTCTCCGGCGCGGCGCGCACCAGCACTACGTCGCCTTCTTCGGTCAGCACCACCAGATGGCCGGAAGCCAGCAGCAACTGTCCGTAGCCGTAGCGGCCACCCTTCCACTTCAGCTCGCCGGATTCCACATCCACGCACGCCAGGATCCCGTCATCCAGTCCGTAGAGAAAGCCCTCGTGCAGGACGGCGCTGTTGAACTTGTTCTTCATGCGATTGTTGGCCCAGATGACGCGGGTCTGGAAGCCGTCGCCCCGCGGGGTCAATTCCAGCACGGCAGCGCCGTGTCCGTAGCCAGAGGAAATGTAGACCCGGTTGGCCGCCACCGCAATCGGCTGGGCGGCATTGATGCCCTCCTGGGTAACCCACGGATACTCCCACAGGAGCCTGCCGTCTTCCACCGCAAGACCGACCGCGCGTTTGGCGGTCATCACCAGCAACTGGCGCCGCCCGCCGACCGTGGCCAGCGTCGGCGAGGCGTATGCAGCCTGGTCGTCCAGCGATCCCCAGACGCGAAGGCCAGAGAGCTTGTCATACGCGACTACCGAATTGCCATGCCCGCCGCCCGGCGTCACGATCACTTTGCCGTCCACCACCAGGGGCGATGCCGCCATCCCCCAATGGAGGTTGGACGCGCCGTTGTCGGCGAGAATGTTCTTGTTCCAGATGAGCTTGCCGGTGGCCGATTCCAGGCAGCGCAGTTCGCCCTCGGCGCCCAGCGCGTAGACGCGCCCATCCTCCCACACGGGCGTCGCGCGCGGTCCATTGCCGCCCAAAACCTCCTCGAAGAGCGCTTTCCAGGAATGGGTCCAGCGTTCGCGGCCGGTGCGTATGTCGTAGGCGGCCACCACCTCGTCGCGGCGGCGCTGCTCGATGGTGAACGCCAGCCCGTTGGCCGCGGTGAATGAGGCATAGCCGCCGCCCACCGGCTGCTTCCACACCTGGTGGAGCCCGCCGGCCGGCCAGTCCGTCAGAATCGGCTTCTGGTCGTAATGGCCCAACCTGCCGGGCCCGAGGAAGTCGGCCCAGTAGGTGGAGCCGAATGCAGATGCCGGGACGGATTCCGCTTTGGACGGCGCTGCCGGCGCTGCCGGTGCGGCTTCAACGATTGCCGGGGCCGGCGCCTGGAAGGCGGCGCGATGGGCTTCGAGTTGCCGGTAGTGCCGCTCGCCGCCCTGGAAGGAGAAGACCAACCCGATTCCGCCGCTGAATTCCATGTGCAGGCCGTAAAACAGGAAGAGATGCGCCACGCCAACCATGACGATGGCGAGCGAGCCCAGGCTCTTGCGGAAGACCGACGTGCCCTTGCGCAACCAGAGCAGGATCAGGCCAGCCGGCGGCAGAATCAGCGAAGCCGCTAGTATGACGATCGATTTTTGAGAGGATCGCATCTTGTTCACATTGTATGGCGTTACCGCCCGCCGATGGCGTACAGGAACTGCGCCGTGCGCAGGAAAATGTGGCCGTCGGAGATGGCGGGCGAACTCAGCGTGTAGCCCGCCAGATCGTTCTCCGCCAGGACTTCGAATTTCGCCCCGGCCTTGACCACCGTGGTGAGGCCGTCTTCGTTGCTGACGTAGAGCTTGCCATCCGCCAGCACCGGCGACGAACTGTAGACGGCGGGCTTAAGCCGCTGGCTGCCCCAGATCTCCTGCCCGGTGCGCGCATCCAGACACCACATGATGCCGCGGTCGTTCACCGTGTAGAAGTACTTGCCATCGGTGACCGGCGTGGGCACGTCCGGACCGTTGTTGAAGCTCCACAGGCGGTGCGATTCGCTGATGTCGCCGCGTCCTCCCGCGCGGAAGGCAAGCAGCGGCCTCACGCGCGTGGGCACGAAGAACAGGTCGCCGAACACCACCGTGGAGGCGATGGTCCGGTAGTCCGAATGGTGGTCCGGGTTCAGCCCCGTGGCGCGCCACAACTCCTTGCCCGTGGCCGGGTCGTGTCCGGTGACGCAATCGGCGCCCGAGATGACAATCTCCACCCGATCGCCGTATTTCAGCAGCGCGGGCGTGGTGTACGAATCGGGCGACTCGCGGATCGCGTCCGTGTGCCGCTCCACCCGCCACACCGTCTTGCCGCTCTTGGTGTCGATGCGCAGCAGATAGGACGGGTCCTTGGTCTTCATCCCGTGCAGCACTTCCACGTACAGGCTGTCGCCGTACAGCAGGGGCGACGCCGCATACCCCCAGTTGAGGCCGAACTTCCCGTAATCCTTTTGGATATCGCGCATCCAAAGTTCGTTGCCGGCGAAATCGAAGCCTTTCAACACGCCGACTCCCGTCATGGCGAATACCGCTGTGCCATCCGTCACCGGCGAGGGAGACGACATGTTCTGTTTGTTGATCTGGTAGTTGCCACCGGCGATCGGTTTCTTCCAGAGCGGCTCGCCTTTGGCCTTATCGACGCACCACAGGTAGAGGTTGCCGCCATCGGCGACGTTGAGGAAGATCCGGTTGCCCCAGATGATGGGCGTGGCGCCCGTCTTGCTGGGCATTCCGAGCTTCCACGCCACGTTCTCGCTGGTGCTCCACCGGACGGGCAGATTCTGCTCGCCGCTGACGCCGTTCAGCGAGGGGCCGCGCCACTGCGGCCAGTTTTCCGCATACCCCACGAGCGGGAGCAGAAGCATCCAACACAGGCGCAATCTCATGGCACTTTACTCCGATCCGAGTGCATCCAGCACCGAAGAACGCAAAGCCGCCGCCGTGGCGGCAATGGAAGCAAGCATTCCGGCCGCCAGCACCAGGGCCAGCAGCACGCTCAACGACATCACCGGCCAATGACCGCCGCGCACGCCAACGGCGGGGGCCACCGCGACCGCGGCGCACCCCGCGCCGGTGCTCAAGCCAACCACCAGGAGAAACAGGTTCTCCGCCAGCACCATCACCGCCAGGTGCCGCGGGCGGTACCCCACGGCGCGCAGCAGCGCCATTTCCCTGCGGCGCTCTAGTACGTTGCGCATCAGGACCGCCGCGAGGCCAACCGTGCCCAGCAGCAAACCGAGCGCGCCGAGCGCCCGGAAGGTCTCCAGATAGGAGTTCTCCACCCGGTGGAAAGCAGCCAGCCGCGCCGGAGCCGACTGCACGTCGAAGCCGTAGTCGGAGAGGGAGGCCTCAAGCACGCGGGTGGCCTCCTCCTCTTTCCCCGGCGGCGCGTTCACCAGGAAGAAGCGATAACCCGCCGTGTCCGGAGACAGCCGCAGGAAATTCTCTTCCGAGACGATCAGTTCGCCCTGAAACACGCTGTCCTGGAGCGCCGCCACGATGCGGAAGCGGACCCCGTCCAGGTCGAATTCCTCGCCCAGCTTGCGGTGCAGCACATAGGTCATCGAGTTAGCGTCGGCGATAGCCGGAATCGCGCCACCGGCGGGCTTCGATTCCAGCAGCAGCCACGGGTTTTTCGCCTTGCCCTCGGCCTCCTGAAAGGCGAAATGCGCCGTCCGCAAGAACGTCGCGGGCGGCGCCAGAATGCGCGGACGGCGCGGCTGATAGAGATTCAGACAACTGGTGTCGTCGCCCGGGCGCAGGCGGAAGGGAACCAACTGTACGCCATCGAGCGGCGGAAGATTCAGCGCGGCCCGGCCCGCCGCCGAATTGGGATCGTGGATCAGCGGCAATACCGAATCCGCCAGCAGCGGGAACCCGCCGGTCCCCGCCGCCGACCCATCGCGGCGGAAGGCATCCAGCGAGACGATCACGAAGGTAGCCGATGCAATCAAGGCGATGCACAGAATGCTGCGGCCGGGGCGGTACGCCACGTTTCGCATGCCCAACGTGGCTTGTCCCCCAATCGGCGCGAACCGCCGCGTGTGCAGCCAGGCGGATTCCAGCAGCAGGGCGGCAATCAGCAGCAGTGTGCCGGCGCCGAAGAATCCGGCGGCCGCGTCGACCCGGCCGGCATCGGTCGCGCCGACGAGCGCCACGGCGAGGGTCGCTGTGACGCCTCCGGCGAACCAGCGCCAACGTTCAGTCGAGGCTTTCTGCGCACCCGCCAATAGGCCCCGCGGAGTTTCCGGCTGAAGTCCGCGCAAGGTCCATGCCACCGAACCCAGGCCCGCCGCCACACCGGCGATCGCCCCTCCGGCCAGCGCGCCGGCCCCGGCATGCAGCGAGAGCAGTCGCGTGCCCACCGCGTCGAACCACCAGGTGCGCAGCCCCAGCAGGATCAGGGCGCCATACGCCAGCGCCACGCCGATGCCCACCGCGGCGCCTGCCACGGCGAGCGCTGCCCCTTCGAGCAGAAACACCGCGCGGATTTTGGATGCCGAAAAACCCAGCGAGCGCAGGATGCCGATCTCGCGTTTGCGCTGTTCGATGCCGAGGCGGAAGAAGAGCCCGGTCAGCAGCAGCGCCGACACCATCAGGAAAAAGCTGAAATAGACGAAGTACTCGCCGAAGTCGGTGGCGCCTTGGGCCGCTTCCAGGCCCTGCGCCTTCACCGGGATGACCGCGAGGCCCAGGGTGGCGGGGGTCAGTGCGGCGCGGAGGGCATCGGCATAGGCTGCGGAGGCGGCTGGGAAGAATGCCCCCACGAATGGGGGCATGGCAGCCTGAAAGGCTACGCTACGGTTGGCAGGTGGGGTGGGAGGGGAGATGCGCAGCGACGTCAGGCTCCCGAACCGCGTCCCCCACAAGGCGCGGCCGCGCGACAGGCGCACGAAGGCCTTCGGCGTGGTGCGGTAGCGATTCCAGTACTCCTCGTCCCGCGGACGAATGCGGGCCAGGTCCAATGGGAACGGCGGGTCCCAATCGCGCAGGCTGCGCGACTCCGTGATGCCCGGGTATTCCGGCGTCAAATCGCGGTCCCCCGCGTCCACAGGCACGATGCGCTCCACCTGGAATTTCGCCGTTGCGGTGTGCAGTTGGCCGTCCGATTTCCAGACGAAGTAGTCCAGTTCCAAAGGATCGCCCACTCTGGCGCTGAGATCGCGGGCAGCCCACTGATTCAAGACGATGCCATCCCCGGCGGCAGGCGCGGGCGCGGCGTCCAGCGCCGTCACCACCGAATACGGCACCTGGCGCGCGCCGATACGCATGCTGTTGGCGAGGTAGCTCAACACCGGCTGCGCGCGCAGCCCGAGTGACTGGGCGGTGCGGGAGGCCGCGTCCGCCAGGGCGTCGGAGATCACGGCGCTATCGGTTTCGAGCGACAGACACTGGTTGTGGTTGTGGGGCGGACCCCCCGGTCCGCAGCCGACGCCCCCGTCGGCTTGCACCGGATGGATGCGGCTGAGTCGGTTGGCGAGAAGCGGGTCCAGGGGGACCCGCGCGGACCAGGGGGTCCGCCCCACAGTTTCTGCAGGCCCTTCCAGCGGGCGCAGGCGGATGCCCAGGTCGGCGAGCGTCAGCGCGGGCAGTTTCCCATGTGCAGCGACAATCGTATTGACTCTGCGCGGCTGATTCACTTCGCGCTGCAAGTGCGCCAGGGACACATACACCGCACGCACATCGCCCTGTTGCGCCCGCAGGGAGAACGGGCGTTGCACCACGCCGCTCATGCTGAGCCTTAGGGTTTTCCCCAGATCTTCCTTGCGCCCGTGCAGGGTCTCTAACGGAATCGCCGAAAACTTCGGGATGCGCAGCAGGATGGTGTCGCCAGCGGCGGCACCCAGTTCCCGTGCCAGCGCCGCGGTCAGTTGAATTTCCCGCCCGCGCGGCGGACCGTCGTGCAGACCCCCGCGCAGACCTTGGAACTGCCAGAAGCGCTCGTCCACTCCGTAGACCTGGACTCCCGCGACGCGCTTGCCGCTGGGCTCGTGCGCCACCACGCCGTCCAGCGCGATCAACGGCGCGGCAGGCTGCATCTCGGCCGCCAGTTGTTCGCGGAAAAAGCCGCTGCGTGTCACCACGAAATCCGCGTTGCCCAGCCGCTCCAGCACCAGGCCGCGCAAACTGGCGCGCACCGATTCACCCACCAGGGCCGCGCCGCCCAGCACGCCGGTCGCGGTGGCAACCCCCAGCAGTACCGCCAGGTTGGTGCGCCAATACCAGGTAAGATTACGCGCCAGCAGGGTAGAGGTTCGCATGACGCAACTCGTAGCGCAGGGGAAATCGCGCGGCCAAGGCGGCGCTGTGGGTCACCACGATGAGCATGGTCTGCTGGCGGGCGTGCAACTCCATCAGAAGGTCCGCGACCATTTCGGCCGACGCCTCATCCAGGTTGCCGGTAGGTTCGTCGCAGAGCAGCAGATGCGGACGCCGGATCAGTGCACGGGCCAACGCCACGCGCTGCTTCTCGCCGCCGGATAGCTCGGCCGGCCGGTGATCCAACCGGTCCGCCAGCCCGACCTGGTCGAGCAGTTCCCGGGCGCGACGCGGAGCATCCTCGCCGTCGTGCCCGGCATCGTGCGCGGCATCGTGCGCAACCAGCGTCGGAATCAGCACGTTCTCCAGCACCGAACACTGCGGCAGCAGGCAGTGATCCTGGAAGATGAAGCCGATCTTCCGGTTGCGGAACGAAGCCAATTCCTTTTCGCCAAGCTGATAAGGATTGGTACCGTCGAGCGTCACCGCGCCCGCCGTGGGCGGTTCCAGCCCCCCGGCGATGTAGAGCAGCGTGCTCTTGCCCGCGCCGGACGGCCCCATGATGGCCGCCGCTTCGCCGCGCTTTAACGCGAGCGATACGCCCGAGAGCACGGTCAGCGGCCCGCGCGGCGACGGGTACTGCTTGGCGACCTGGCAAATTTCAAGCATGGGCCACCGCGGCAACGATCTTCTGGTAGGCTTCGAGCGCCCGCTCCGCCAT
>JADGNT010000188.1 GCA_017883345.1 Candidatus Solibacter sp.
ACCACCACCGGATGGTAGAGATTCGGCAGCACGGCTTCGCCGATCGCCACCAGGTGGCCGGTCCGCGTCACCGCCTTGACATATTTCGAGGGCGGCCCCGCGCGAAACGGGGACGCCGGAAAATTGCGTCCGTTGCGCACCTGCGCCGCGGTCAGTTCGTCGACGAACACGCTCGGGAACCCCGGCAGCAGTTTCTCCGCCGGCACAAACGCGTCCAGCAGACGATCTTCGGCGGCCAGCGCTTCCAGTTGTTCGAGCGTGCGCGCCTGATCGATCTCGAACTCGCCAGAGGCCAGCCTGCGCAGCTCGGTGAGGTGCGCACCCGAGCCCAGCGCCTGCCCCAGATCGTGCGCGATCGATCGCATGTAGGTGCCGCCCGAGCAGTGCACGCGCAAGCGCGCGTCGCTGCCGTTGAGTTCCAGCAGGGTCAGTTCGTACACATGGATGGGTACCGGCGCCAGATCCACGGCGATGTTCTTGCGCGCCAGTTCGTAGGAGCGGCGGCCCGCCACCTTCTTGGCCGATACCGCCGGTGGGCGCTGCGCGAACTCGCCGCGAAATGGCTCTAGCGCCGCCTCTAGTTCGCCGGCGGTGAGGTGGACTTCCACTTTCTCGCTGGTGGGTTCGCCCGCGCGGTCGTAGCTCGTGGTGGACCAGCCGAAGCGCACCACGCCCTGGTAGATTTTGTCGCTGCGCGTGTAGAACTGCGCCAGGCGCGTGGCGCGTTCGATCACCAGCGGCAGCACGCCGGTGGCGATCGGGTCGAGCGTTCCCAGATGGCCCACCTTTTTCGTTTGCGCGATGCGGCGAACCCTGTTCACCACGTCGTGCGAGGTCCAGCCCTCGGGTTTGTCGACTACGATGACTCCGTCCAATGTTGACCTTCCTCGAAAACAGGTGCGGGCCCGGCGACCGTCAGAAGCCGTGAAGAAATGGTTTGGCAGGCGAAAGCGCCTGCCCCACCAGCGTGGGACAGACGCTTTCGTCTGTCAACACGGCAATCCCAGCGGTGTTTTCATCATTCGTTGAGACGCCCCAGGCGTCATGAGCAACTTTTGCGGCGGTCACTGGGCGCGTTTGCGCGCCGTGCAGAGGTAGCCGAGCGTGAAATTACGGTCCCGGTCGAGAGCGTCCAGCAGGGGCAGAATCAGCGCCGGGGGGACCAGCAGCATCGCGGCCGGAAGGAACCATAGCCAGCGAACGCCTCCTGTGAAGAATTGTAGCCCGTTGAGCAGGCGACGGGCCAGCAGGCGGAAGTAGCCGCCGGCGGCGCGCATCTCGCACACCTCGAAGCCGGCCTGCTCCAGCAGGTAGGCGAGGCCGTAGCGCGTGTAGCGAAAATAATCGTGCGGCGCCTGGTGGACTTCCCATTCGTGCGGCGCCGCGATCAAGAGCGTGCCGCCCGGCGCCAGCGTGCGCGCGATCTCGGCCAGGGCGCGGCCCGGTTCCCGCAGATGCTCGATGGTGACAATGTGCACCGCGGCGTCGAAGCTTCCCGCGCGGAAGGGCAGCGCCGTGAGATCGGCGAGCGCATCGATCCGGCTGTAATCCCACGCCGCGTCGCCCAACGCGAGATCGACTCCGCAATAGCGCTGGCGTGCGAAGCGATGCCGGTACTGCCCCTCGCCCGAGCCAGCATCCAGCACGCGCGCTCCCGCCGGCAGCGCGCGCGCGAAGGCCGCCACGGCGTCTTCGATCTGGCTTTCGAAATACAGGATGTGCCGCCGCAACGGCCGCGGCAGGCGGTAGGCGATTCTGGTGTAGCTCATCGCGAGCCGCTCCTTAATCCGGCGAAGCCGGGACCAAACAACCCGTCGGTTTGACGCGGAGACGCGGAGACGCGGAGAAAAACGCGGAGAACACTGTCGAGAAAATCCAAAGCTGAGACAGCGGAGATCCAGGGGCTTCGCAGCGAGACATACGTCACAGTCGAAGGCAGAATTTGCCCTCCGAAACAGGCGCCAACTTGCGTAAAAGGTTGATGGCGCCAGCCCAGGTCCCTCCGCTTCCTCTGCGTTCTCAGGTTTTGACTTTCCTGCTCTTTCTCCGCGTTTTTCTCCGCGTCTCCGCGTCTCCGCGTCAAATTGACACCTTCCCCGGCCGGTTCCCTCATCGCGGCCGTGCCTCGATCATCACGGTCGAGCCCGCGCCGCACGCCGCTTCCGCTACCGCGAAGGGCAGCGACGCCACCACCAGCGCGAAGTAGGTGAGGTCCTTGACCAGCCGCGCGCCGCCCGATTCGGCGCCGCGCCGCACGCGCCGCGCCATCGGGTCGAGCGACGGGGCCAGGCTGCTGGCCAGTCCCGCCGGGTTGTCGCGCAGCGAAAAATACTTGCGGCGCAGCACTTCGAAGCCGGCGCTCTCGATCATCTTTTCCAGGTCGCGGCAGCGGAAATCGGTCAGGTGGCGCGGGATGTCGGCGCCGTTCCAGGCGCGGCCCAGCAGGCGTGCCTGCCACGAGGCGGCGTTGGGCACCTGCACCACCAGGCGTCCGTCCGGCGCCAGCAATTCGCGCGCCGCCGCCAGGTACGCGCGCGGGTGGTAGAGGTGCTCCATCACGTGGAACATGGTGAGGCCGGCGAAACTTCCGGCGCGCAGCGGGGCGCGCTCCAGATCGCCGGCCAGCGCCGGAACCCGCTGCCGCCGCCAGGCGATGCCGGCCGCCTCGCGCGAAAAATCCAGACCCACCACGCGCAGGCCGCGCTGGCGCATCATGCCGAGGAACAATCCGCCGCCGCAGCCCACGTCGAGCAGCGGGCCGCGCGCCGTGGAGTTGGCCAGCGCCCGCGCCACAAACTGGACGTGATCGCGCAGCACCAGCCGCCGGTAGGCTTCTTCCAGACGGCTGGCGGCGCTCCGGCCGGGCGCGAACCAATAGTTGTCCGGATAGTAGCGCGCGAGTTCCTCTGGCGTTGGTGTCGGATCGAGGCGCAGCAACCCGCACTGGTCGCAGCGCACCACGGAGAACTGTTTGGTGGTGGTGCGATACAAACGGTCCGAGCCGTGGAAGAGCGCGGTGAAGCCGCCGCAGCCGCACATCAGGCAGGCGCTCATGCCACCTCCGTCAGGCTCAGGCGGTGCGCTAGCAGCAGGCGGCGCACCTGGCCGGGCGTGAGCCGCCGGATGCGGCCGATCTGCGCGCGTTTGCCGAGCATGCGCGGAATCAGGCGGAGCGCCGCAAAATCGCCGGCGGCGAGCGCACGCACGATGGCCAGCTTGCCGCCGGCTCCGGGAAAGTGGGCCGTATCGCCGTGGTTGCCGCGCGCCAGCACCGCCCCCGCCACCAGGCGCGCGGCGTAGTAGAACGGATTGAGCGCGAGCAGGCTCCAGGGAAACAGTTTCACCGCCAGCAGGACGCGATTGCGCTCGATCAGTTGGAGCCGCCACCCCGAATCCTTACCCAGCGTGGAGCCGCGATGGTGACGGACCACGGCGCGCGGCGCATAGAGGCACAGCCAGCCGGCGATGCGCGCGCGCAGGCCGAGTTCGGCATCGTCGCCATAGGCGAAGAAATCTTCGTCGAAGCCGCCGATCTGGTCCAGCATGGGCTTGCGGTACATGGCGGCGCAACCGTCGGGCCAGAGGACTTCCTCTTCGCGGTCGAACTGTCCGCGGTCGAGCGCGCCGCTGCCGCGCCCGCGATTCTGTCCGTCGGGGAACATCAGGTGTCCGGCCTTATCGATGCGCGACGGGTCTTCCCACACCAGCACCTTGCTGGCCGCCATCCCGATTTGCGGCCGCGAGGCGCAGGCGCGCTGCAGTTCCGCGAGCCAGTCCGGCTCCGCCTCGGCGTCGTTATTGAGCAGAGCGACGAACTCGCCGCGCGCCACGGCGATCCCCTGGTTGTTGGCCGCGCAGAAGCCGCGGTTCTCCTGGTTGCGAATCACCCGTGCGCCGAACTCGCTTTCGGCCATGTCCGCCGATCCGTCGCTCGACCCGTTGTCCACCACGATGGTTTCGAAATCGACGTTCTTCTGGCGCGCGAGCGAGATCAGACACGCGCGCAACAGTTGCTTCCGGTTCCAGTTCACCACCACCACGGAGATCAACTGTTTATGCTAACAGGCGCCAGTTGGCACGCGCTTGGTGGACCGGGGACAGACAGGACTGCCAGCGAATTTCCGGCAAAAGGCGCCGGAAATCCATGGCAGTCTTGTCTGTCCCGGGCGAGGCGCTTATTCCCTGTTATATTATGAGTTTAGAGGTTGGGAACTTCTCCTATGACACCGGTTGGTGAGACCCTGCGCCGCACACGACTGAAGCGCAATCTCCAACTGGAGGAGATCTCCAACGAGTTGAAGATATCCACGCGCTTCCTACAGGCGATTGAAAGCGATCAGTACGACAAGCTCCCTGGCGGGATTTTCGCCAAGAGCTTTGTGCGCCAGTACGCCCGGCTGCTCGGTCTGGATGAAGAAGATATTGCCGGCCGGGTGCAGCAAGTCCTGGCGCCGGAAGTCCCGCAGCCTGTCCAGAAAGCCAAGCAGGCGAGCGTCGCGCCGATTCAGGTGCCCAAGGTCGACGAATGGGAGAGGGTCGGCGACAAGCGGTTCCGCTGGTCCGGCTGGCTCTCCGCCGTGGTGCTGGTGGCGGTGATGCTGGTTTGCTCGGCGGTCTACGCCTGGATGCAGCGTCCGAAATCGCCAGTGACGGCGCAGGCCAATCCCCCAGTGCAGAGCGGAGCCCAGAGCGCGCCGGCGCCCGCTGGGCTTGGGGCGCAGCCGGCTGCGGCGCCGAGCGTGACCGCGCCGCCCCCGTCTCCCGTGGAACCCGCCGCGGCGGCCGCGCCGGCGGTGGAGCAGCGGCCGGCGGAGCAGAAACCGGCAGAGCAAAAGCCGGCGGAGCCAAAGCCCGCGCCCGCCGCAGCCCGGGTGACGCCGCCCAATCCCGATGCCACCGTGCATGTCGAGATCACGGCGGATGAAGCGGTGTGGATGCTGGCGCGCGCCGACGGCAAATACGCGTTCTCAGCCACCATGGATGCGCACACTACGCGCACCGTGGAAGGCGTGAAGGAAGTGACGCTGCGCCTGGGCAATGCGGGCGGGGTGACGATTCTGCTGAATGGCAAGTCGATCGGCCCGCCCGGACCGAAGGGGCAGGTGCGGACGATTCAGTTGACTTCGGGCGGCTTCCAGATTGTGCCGGCCAAGCCGCCAGCGGCGCCGGTCGACCGTCTCTGACGCCGCAGGGCGCGCTGCCGCTTGCGCTCCAGCGTCAGCAGTTCGCGGCGGCGGCGATTCTTGATGCTCTCATCCACTTTGTGCCAGAACTTGGCGAAATAGCTGACGGCCGAAACCAGGGCGAAGAAAACCACGCCCCACATCAACGCCAGGCCGACGGGCCGGAGCGCCGGGTGGCGGACGCAGGGCAGCATGACCGAGATGGCGACCACCTGGCAGAACATTTTGGTTTTGCCCAGATCGCTGGCCCTGATGGTGTAGCCTTCGGCGGCGGCGATGCTGCGCAATCCGGAAACGGCGAACTCGCGGCCGATGATCAACACGGCCATCCAGCCGGGAAGCGCGCGAATCTGTACCAGCGAAATCAGGGCGGCGGAGATTAGCAGCTTGTCGGCGATGGGGTCGAGCAGCGTGCCGATGGTGGTGACTTGCTTCCAGCGCCGCGCCAGGTAGCCGTCGAGCAAATCCGTGAACGCGGCGACCAGAAAAATGGCCAAGGACAACCAGTCGTTGGTTACCCTCACGCCACCCACCTGGAACCAGACGGTCTCCTGGACCAGCGCTGCCACCAGCAGGGGCACGAAGAAGATCCGGAGAATGGTCAGCGCATTCGGAAGATTCATCGCCCAAACCAACTATATCAAGAGTGTGACAGGCGGGTGCTTAACCGTTTTGGGGCCGTTTTGGGGCACACGACGAAGACGGGGTATCGTGCCAGGCAAACCGGGGACTGACATGAATTCCCGGCAAACCGCGCCGGAAATTCATGTCAGTCCCCGGTTTGCGGCGTCTTATACTTATATTTCGCCCATGAATCTATCGCGCCGCCATTTTTTCCTCGGCAGTCTTGCACTGCCCCTGCTCGCCGCCAAGAAGCCGCTGGGCGAACAACCCAATGTCCTGCTGATCCTGGTGGACGCACTGCCCGCCTGGATTCTAGGCTGCTACGGCAACCGGGAAGTGCGCACGCCGAACATCGACCGGCTGGCGCAGACCGGCACGCGGTTCCTGAACCACTACGCCTGCGCGCCGGTGGCCGGCACGGCGCGCGCCGGGCTGCTTACCGGGCGCACCACCATGCAACTCGCCACCGCGCAAGCCAATGCCGCGGGCGAGGTCACGCTGGAAAAGCTGCTGGGCGGGATCGGGTACGCCTGCGGCACCAGCGCGGGCGGCGCGGAGGCGGCGAAGTTCCTCGACGCGCAGAGCGCCGCCAAGCCATTTTTCCTGACGGCCGGCTTGGCGCCCTACGCCACCCTGCCGGACGCAGGCCCATACGCGCAGGCGAAGCTGGACACGTTCGCCCAGGAGGCAGCGGCGAAGAATGCGGCGCGGGGCAAGGAGATGCTGGGGGCGAACGTGTTGGCCAATCTGCGGCGGGTGGCGGCGGCGACCACGGCGCTGGATGTCGAAATCGGCGCGCTGGTGGCGAAGATCACGCAGAAGAAACTGCTCGACAATACGCTGATCGTCTTCACTTCGCCGTGCGGGTCGCTGTTCGGGCGTCATGGCTTGTGGGCATCGGGCGATGCGTCGGACCCGGTGAATATGTACGAGGAAGCTGTCGCCACGCCGATGGTGTGGAGTTGGCAGGCGCATGTGGTGCCGCTGGCCACGCGGCCGGAGATGGTGAGCGCAAGCGACCTGGTTCCGACGGTTTGCGATATCACCCCCGCCGAACTGCCGGAGCGCAATCTGTGCGGGCGCAGTTATCTGGCACTGGCCAGCGGCAAGCCGCTGCCCAAGAAGCAGCCGTGGCGGACCACGGTATTCGCGCAGTACGGCGATACGGCGATGGCGCGCAGCGATCGCTACAAACTGATCGTGCGCAATGAGGGAAAGGTGCCCGGGGAGCTGTACGACGATAAGGTGGACGCGCGCGAGAGGGTGAACCAGTATGAGAACCCGCAGTTCATGACGGTGAAGAGTTCGCTACAGGCGGAGTTGGGGAAGTGGAAGCAGAAGTATTCGGCGTAGGTGGGCCCGGCAGACGACGAACGGCGATCGCCTGCCGGGCTCCCCACCTTCCCGGTTGACACGACTGCACTACTTCTTGGGGGGGAGAGTCTTCTGGTACTCTGTGCCTGCGTCGGTCAGGTTCTTCGCCATTTCAGTCTTGTCGGCGACCACTTTGGCGTGGCAGATGGTGCAGACCTTTTTTTCCTTCTTGGCGTATGCCGCCGTGCCGTAACTGGCGGTGGTGCAGACCAGGAATCCGGCCATCAGGATCGCGGCCGGCAGAACTAGTTTCATTGCGCGCATCGTAATCTCCTCATTCGGACAAAACGCATCCGGGATCTTAATATCCTAATCCAATTATAAACCGGCGCGGTGATTTTCAACGGGCTGTGGAAAATTAAACCTAGTTCATGGGCGGGGGACGCGCCTACAGGTTGGCGTCGCTTTCCAAGCTGCGCCAAAGGTACCAACTGGCCACGGAGCAGTAGGGGCGCCAGCGGTGGGCCATCCGCTCCATTTCGTCAGGGGTGGGGAGGGCTTCCAGATTGTAGGCTTTGCGGATGGCGTTGCGGATGCCCAAGTCGCCGGTGGGGAGGATGTCGGTGCGCTGGAGGGCGAAGATCAGGAACATGTGAGCGGTCCAGACGCCGACGCCCTTGACCTGGGTGAGGCGGAGGATGACCTCGTCGTCGGGGAGGGCGGGGAGATCTGCGAACACAACTTTGCCCGTGCGGGTGTGGCGGGCGAGGTCGCGGATGTAGGCGGTCTTCTGGGTGGAAAGTCCCAGGGAGCGCATACGGGAGGGGCGGAGCTTAAGGACGGTTTCGGGGGTGACCACGCCCTTGACGGCGGTGGCGAGACGGCCGAAGATGACGCTGGCGACGCGTCCGCTGAGTTGCTGGAAAACAATGGACTTGACCAGGGTCTCGAAATCCGGCGGGCGAAATTGGATACCATAATCGCCAACCCGTTCGATAATGGCGGAGAGCACCGGGTCGCCGGTGCGGAGGTGGTGAATGGCTTGCTTCATGTTGATACACGGCGTGAAACACGGGCGCGCCGCGGCGCGTCCACCCTATTGTACCGGGATGCGAATACTCATACTTAGCGTGCTTACCGTGGGCAGCGTACTGCCGGCGCAGGACCAGATGCCCACCATCAAAGTCGATGTGGACGTGGTCAACATTCTGACCAGTGTCCGGGATAAGAGGGGGGCGCTGATCCCCAGCCTTCAGAAGGAGGATTTCACCATTCTGGAGGAGGGCAAGGCGCAGCC
>JADGNT010000189.1 GCA_017883345.1 Candidatus Solibacter sp.
ACCCTCGCATCACAGAAAGCGCTGGACCTGATCGCGGAAGCGCGTGTAGACCCAACTGACCGCTACCAGCAGCAGTCCGAGGACGATGAAGCTGACGATGCGCGGCAGCGTTTCCAGATTGCGCAGGTCCCAGAAGAAGAGCTTCAACGTGCAGATCAGAAACAGCGCCAGGCCGGAGAGGCGAAGCACGCGATCGCGCAGGGCGAATCCCGCGGCCAGCAGCGCGACGGCCTCCATACCCCAGGCGACGGTGAGCACCGAGCCGCTGACTTCGTGGAAGATCAGCGCGCCCAGCAGCATCGTGGCGAGCAGCGAGTCGTACATCCGGTGGAGGCTGCCGATTTCGCGGCGCAGCATCGCGGCCCAGAAACAGGCGATGGTGGGCGCGATGGCCAGGACCGGCTGAAGCGTTCCCATGTCGATGGCGAGACAGCGGGTGGCGACAACGGCACTCACCAGGACCGCTTGCGCGCGCAGGCTGCGGCGGTCGAATTCGGCGAGCCCGAGCGCGGCCAGCGCCCAAGCGGAACTGACGGCCCAGGCCGGCAGTAGTGCGGCGAGCCCGGTCAGCAGGAAGAGGGTGGCCGGGACGGTAGCAACATCCAATACGCGGCCGCCGGCTTCCTTGCGGGCGCGCAGGGCGAAGGCGTAAGTGAGGACCGACGAGACCAGGGCGAGTCGACTGGAGAGATCGAAACCGGCCACGCGGCCGGCGCCGAGGATCCCGACCATCCAGGCCAGGTAGCGGAATTCGCCGGGCAGTTCGCGGAGTCCCGCTTCCAGCAGCACGAGAGCCAGCGCCAGCCACGCTAGCCCCAAGTATTCGCCGGGGACGAGACGCCACACCAGAGTGCAAAGGCCCAGCGTGGTGACGCAGGACGCGGCCACCCGCAGCGCGTCGCGTTCCCGCTTGCCGAAACGGTCTTCGCCGCTCCAGAGCGTAGCGTGCACGAAGGCGTAAGCCACGGCGGCGCCCACGGCGAGAGAGAGCGCCGGGTACGGCAGGTAGATGGCGGTGGCGGCGGCGCCGATCGCGGCCAGTGCGTAGCCCTGCACTCGGAAATCGAGCAGGCGGCGCCACCAGCCGAGGGCGAACGGGCCCAGCGCCATGAGGCTCCAGACGACCCCGCGCCACGGTTCGCTGGTTTCGAAGCCGGAGATGAGCGCGGCCATCCCGGCGGCGGCATAGCCATACCAGACCTCCGAGCTTTGCAGCGCGCGATTGAGGTAGAACACCGCGACGTTGAGCGCGGCCACGGGCTCCCAGGAGCGCATGGGAAGTCCCGCGATCACCTCGCTGAGCAGGTCGCCAACTTGCAGCACGAAGATCGCGCCGGCCAGGTTGCGGAGGAACGTGGAGCGGAAGCGCACGCCCGCGAGGTAGTAGAGTTCGGCCTCGATCAGGAGGGCGAGCGGCAGCCATTGGTCGTGCAACTTGAGCACGATGGCGGTAGCGGCGAGCGCGGCGTTAAAGAGCACGGCGGGCTTCCAGCGGCCGGCGCGGGCGCGCACGATGGTGCTGGCTAGATACAGCCCGGCGGCCCCGGCGGCCAGTTGCCAGATCTCGTTCGGCGCGGCGTGCGTCCATTTGCCCGTGGAAAGCGCCAGGAAGCCGAGCGCGTTGAGCGGCAGCAGCCAGGGGTCGGCGCGCAACAGGTCGAAGCCTTCAAAGATCAGCCAGTAGACCAGGAAGAGGCTCTGCGTCTGCCAGAGCGGCGACCCGGTGTCCTTGTGCAGGCCGCAGGTGATGTAGGTGGCGATCAAGCCGAAGAGGGCGATGTGGTTCCACGCGTTGCGGGAGGCGACGTAGAGCAGCGAGGCGGCGAGCGGGACGAGCATGAGCACACTAAAGGTGGTGACTTCGGCGATGGCGAGCGTGACGAACGCCAGGAAGTAGGCGAGCCCGGTGACGGTCTGCGAACGGTACTTCAGCGAGTGGACGATCATCCCGGCGGCGACGGCGAGCAGCAGGATCGTCGCGGCGAAGGCGTTGTCCAGAACCTTGGCGGCGGGGATGGCATACATCGCATAGACAGTGGTGTAGAGCGCGGCCCATCCTCCTCCGATCAGGCCATAGGAGAAGGTGCGGTACTTCTCACGGCGTTCAAAAACGACGCCAGCGGCGAGCATGGCGAAGCTGGCGCCCAGGCTGAGAGAGACGCGCCCGGCGGCGCCAAGTTGCGTGTAGGCGTAGTTGAGCAGTAATGCGATGCCGATGACGGCGACGAAGACGCCGATTTTGTTGACCCAGTTGCCGCCGATCAAAGCTTCCCACTCTTCGCTGGTGCGATGCACCGGGGCTGCCACCGGCTGGAACATCTGCCGGAACGCATCGGGTAACGGAGGAGCAGGAGCGGGGGGAGGCGGCGCGGGCGCGGGGCGGGTTTCCGGCGGCGGGGTGGGCAGCGGCGCCGGGAGCTCTACGGGCGGTGGTGGCGCCGCCGGCCGGGCGGTGACGGTGGTGACATGCCCCGCTTCGAGAACCGCGACACGACCTTCCAGAGCGTCGATGCGGTTGCGCAGGTAAATCCAATGAACGCTGTCTTCCATGAGGGCGCTCCTTATTTAAGACTAACTACACCTTTTCACAAATGCACATTCATGTTGGCAGGCTGAAGGCCTGCCCCACCCAGTTCCTGGGCGCGATTCCTTACGCCGCGCAGGTCTAGTTTGCCGGTGCCGAGTTGGGGAAGGGCTTCCACCGCGTAGAGGTTTTCGCGCTTGGGGATCCAGAGGCGCGGCATATCGGTTTCCGAGATCTGCCGGTACAGTTCGGCCGGCGTGAGCGTGGGATGCACGTACAGGGCCACCAGCCGCTCGCCGCGCACGTCGTCCGGGACGCCGGTCACCACACACGGGGCATCGCCGAGCACGTTGAGGATGGCTTCTTCCACTTTGAGATGCGGCACCATTTCGCCCGCGATCTTGCTGAAGCGCGAAAGGCGGTCGGTGATGCGCAGGAAGCCTTCGTCGTCGAGCAGCGCGATGTCGCCGGTGATATACCAGCCATCGCGGAAGACTTCGGCGGTGCGCTCGGGCTGGTTGAGGTAGCCCAGCATGCGGTTGGAGCCTTTGACCAGCAACAGGCCTTCGGTATTGGGCGGCAACGGCGCGAAAGTGACCGGATCCACAATGCGCGCGGCGACGCCGGGCAGCGGGTGGCCCACGGTGCCGGGCTTGTTGCCGGTCTGGGTCTCCTTGCCGGCGCTGTAGTTGGGAGCGTTGACGGCCACTGCCGGGGACATCTCGGTGCAGCCGTAGCCTTCCAACAGTTCCACGCCGAACTTTTCGCGGAACGCATCGGCGATTGGCTGGCGGAGCTTCTCGGCGCCCACCAGAACGTAGCGCAAGCTGGCGAATTCCTCGGCGGAGCACTTGTGCGTATACGTCGAGCAGAAGGTGGGAGTGGTGAGCAGCAGGGTGGCCTTGTGCTGGTGGACGAGTTCTCCGATGGCGCGGGCATCGGTGGGATTGGGGTGGTAGACCACGCCGCAGCCGGAGAGCAGCGGGAACCAGATGGTCACCGTGAAACCGAAGGAATGGAAAAACGGCAGCACGCCCACGATGCGGTCGCTGGAGTTGATCCAGAAGAGTTGGGCGATGGCTTCGATCTCGCTGATCAGGTTGTAGTGGGAGAGCATGACGCCCTTGGGGACGCCAGTGGAGCCGCTAGAGAAGATGACGGCGGCCAGGGAGTCCGGCGTGCGGCGTCCGCGCGAAAGCAGCGCGGCGGGGGCGAAGCGCGCGGCCAGCCAGGCGCGCAGTTTGGCAAAGGTGGTGGCGCGCTTGAGCAGGTCCTCGATGTAGACGGTACCCGGCAAGGGTTGGATCTTTGTCTTGGCGAGGAAGGTGTGCGAACTGATTACGGTGCGGATGCCGCATTGTTCGATGGCGGATTGCATGGCGTCCGCGCCGGCGGTGAAGTTGAGGTTTACCGGGACCGCGCCGCGCAGGGTAAGGCTCACGTTCACCAGCGCACCGGCCACCGTGGAGGGGAGGAGTACGCCTACCATTTCGGCCGGGGCGGGGCGTGGCCCCACCCTGCCCAACAACACGGAGGCGGTCAGCATTTCGCCGTAGGTGAGCGAACGGCCGGTGGTGTCGGCCATGGCGAACTTGCTCCAGTTGCGGCGCGCCACGTGGATCATCCGGCGGTCCAGCAGGTCTCCCGGCCGCTTGCGGTCCGCGGTCGCCTCGGCGGAGAGTTCCTGGATAGCCTGGCGCACGGTTTGCGCGCTGCTGCTGGAAGGCAGCGGCGCACCGAAACTGACGGTCACGGGGTAGGGAATCCGTTTGGGCCACTTCCAGAAAAACTTGCCGCTCGCGAAGCTGAAGATGCTGCCCCACAGGCGATCCAGGTGCACCGGGATTATGGGCACATCGGTGCCATCGACGATCTTTTCCATGCCGCGTTTGAAGGGCCGCATGTTGCCGGTGCGGGAGATAGCGCCCTCGGCGAAGATGCACACGATGTGGCCGGCGGCGATTTCGCGGCGCGCGGCGCGGATCGATTCCACCGCATCGCGCCCACCGCTGGTGCCCACCGGGATGGCGTTGGACAGGCGGAGGAACCAGTGAAACGCTTTCATCTCGAAGAATGGCTTCCACACCATGAAGCGGATGAAGCGCTGTACCGAGGCGCCCACCAGGAGACCATCCACGTGCGACATGTGGTTGGCGACCAGCAGCGCGGGTCCATGGAACGGCACGTTTTCCTGGCCGTTGATGCGGATGCGGAAGAAGCTGTGGGTGAGTAGCCAGAGCACGAAGCGGACCAGATAATCCGGGACGACGGTAACAATGTAAGCCGTGGCCAGCAACATCGACACGCCGAAGCCGAGCATGATGGTGGCGGCGCCCAGGTGCAGGCGGGTGTAGCAGAGCCACATCACCGCGCTCGCGATCAGCATGCCGATGGTCTGGTAGAAATTGTTGGCGGCCACCACGCGGCCCTTTTCGCGGGCGTCGCTGCGCTGCTGGATGTAGGCGTAAAGCGGGACCACGAAGAGGCCGCTGGCCATCGCCAGGAAAACCACCGCGGCGGTGGAAAGCGCGAAGGAGTGGCGCGCGGCCACCAGGGCGAGCGCGAAGCAGCCCATTAACCCAGCGCCCATCGGGACCAACCCGAGTTCTACCTTATCGCCGGAGAGGCGGCCGGCCAGCATGTTGCCCGCGCCGATGCCGATGGCGAGGAAGGCCCAGAGCAGGGAAACGCCGCTGTCGTCAGAGCGCAGCACGTCCCTGCCGAAGTATTGCAGGTCCGTCTTGAGCAGCACGCCGGCGAACCAGAAGTAAGACACGCCGAGGACGGCGAGCCAGAGCGGCTTGTCGTGGAGCAGGTGGCGGGTGCTGCCGGAGATCTCGGCGAACGGGTTCCAGCGGAAAGGCTGGGTGGCGCCAGAAGCCGGGACGCGCGTGATGCGCAGGCTGGTGGCGAAGCCGATGGCGGCGATGGCGAGCGTGGCCGCGCCGATGCGCCAGGGCGCCGCCTTCCACACCGCGAACAGCACGCCGCCGCCGGCGATGCCCAGGACGATGGCGACGAAGGTGCTCATTTCGAGCAGCGCGTTGCCGCGCGAGAGGTCGCGGTCGCCGAGCATCTCGGGGACTATGCCGTACTTGGCGGGGCTGAAGATGGCGGCGTGCAGTCCCATCAGGAAGACCACCAGCAGCATGCCTTCGGTCCAACCGGTAATCAGCGTGGTGAGCCCGAAGAGCATGATGGCAATTTCGAAAAGCTTGACGCCGATCAGCACGCGGCGCTTGCTGACCAGATCGGCCAGGTGGCCGGAGTATCCGCTGAACAGCAGCGAGGGCAGGGTGAAGACGGCCGGCACCAGCGGCACGTAAGCCGGATTGGCGTTGCCCACGTGGAGGGCGACGATGGTCTGATAGACGCTGTCGTTGAAAGCGCCCAGGAACTGGGTCCATAGGAAGGCCTGGAAGCCTCCGTTCTTGAGGACGTTGTTGAATCCGCTTTGTGCCATGCCCACATGAGTGCAACTGAGCTACCCATCGACGGCAGGAGCTAAGCTGCGTCCTGGTAAGAGTTTACGCGAGGGGAAGAGCGTAGTCGATAGGCCGCGGGTGTACATTGAATGTATGAGAGACGTTCATTTTGTGCAGTTGTGGAAGGTCACTTGCATCTCGGCAGAACGCTCCCTTACGGTCGCGGCTCCGATCAATGCCGCAACGCTTCCAATCAGAGCCGCGACCGTTAGGGAGCGGTTTCTTCGGAGTACACCGAACTCGATGGAGGCTCCATGCCCTTTCTAACCTCAGCCCAGCGCACACTGCTCCAGGGAGTTTCGCGCTTGGGGTACGCCAATCCGTTTCTGCCGGAGCGGGTGGAACTGGAGCGGGCGGTACTCGGCGGCGAATTCATCGAAGGCGAACCGGTGTGGAGCTACCGCGCGGAGCATCCGGAACCGCGCGCCAATGTGTGGCGCATCGTGGCCCGGCTGGAGCCGTTGGTGGAGCAGCTTGGCGCCCGCCTGCGCACCGGGGTCTCCGCGCGCGAGCCGGAGTTGGCGCTCTACGAAGATGCCGCGCTGCAACTCCTCTACCAGCGCTGCTATCCGAAATTCTACGCGGCGGGGTTCGGCAGCGAGCAGTCCAACCCGGGGCGGTGGCGCTTCTACAACGAGTTCCTGGCGGACTGGCGGCACTTTTTCGCAATCGATGGTGTGAGCTTCCCCAACGAACGGGATCCGCGGCATACGTTCGCCTGTTTCCGGCAGATCCAGCGCGCGTTCGACATCACCTTCCGCGACATCATCGGCAGCTCCCTGCCGGCGGCGCGATTGCGCGGGGCGGTGTGGCAATCCATCTTCACTCACGATATGCGGCGCTACCGGCGCACGCTGTACGCGCGCATGGGCGAGTTCGCCACCCTGATTACGGGACCCTCGGGCACCGGCAAGGAGTTGGTGGCGCGATCCATCGCGGAATCGCGCTACGTGCCGTTCGACGACCGGCGCCTGGGGTTCGCGGACGACGGCGAGCCGGCGTTCCTGCCGATCAACATCTCGGCGCTCTCGCCGACGCTGGTGGAATCGGAGCTGTTCGGCCATAAGCGCGGCGCCTTCACGGGTGCGGTGGCGGACCGGCGCGGGTTCCTGGAGACGTGTCCCGAACTGGGATCGGTGTTTCTGGACGAGCTCGGCGATATGGACCCGGGCATACAGGTGAAGCTGCTGCGCGTGATCGAGACGCGCACGTTTCATCCGGTGGGCGAAACGGCGGGGCGGCAGTTCCGCGGCAAACTGATCGCCGCCACCAATCGCGATCTGGCGCAGGCGATGCGCAAGGGGCAGTTCCGCGAGGATCTGTACTACCGGCTGTGCTCGGACCAGGTGACCACGCCCTCGCTCGCGGAGCAACTCGCCGCGTCGCCGTCCGTGCTGCGCGAACTGGTGTTCTACATGGCGCGGCGCGTGGCGGGAGTGGAAGGCGACGCGCTGGCGGGCGAGGTGCTGCCCTGGATCGCGGGGAACCTGGGGACGGAGTACGCGTGGCCGGGGAATTATCGCGAGCTGGAGCAGTGCGTCAAGAACGTGCTGATCCGGAGAAATTACCGGCCGGCGCTGGCGGGCGCGGAAGATCCGGTGGAGGAGTTCGCCAACCAGGTACGCGCCGGACGTCTGACGGCGGACGAGTTGTTGAGGCGGTATGTGACCGTCGTCTACAGCCGCACCGGAAGCTATGAAGAGACGGCGCGGCGTCTGGGGCTGGATCGGCGGACGGTGAAGGCGAAAGTGGACGCGGCGCTCCTCGGGAGGCTGCGCGGGGCGGGCGATAGGCCCTACGCATGACATCCGCGATTCGTTGGAGCGTGTTCGCCCTGGCGACGGTCGCCGACGTCGAGTGCGGCGGCGCAAAATGCGGCTTTCGGGTGGCTCCGGTTGAAGCGACACGGGCGTCGCGTCTGTCGCGTCGCGTCGTAGCATGGACACGACCTTTGTGGTAAGTTGAGACTGCCATGTACCAAGCAATTGCCGTTGTCATTGCACTTCTGGTTGGCTACGTGTATGCGGCCACGGGAAATGGGATGTGGTGCCCTGGTTGGCTGAAGAGGTTTGTGCTGGGCGAGAAGAAGCGCTCTCACACAACTCTGTACTAGCCGCCGCCGCTCGCTGCCGGATCCGTCATCGCGCCGGCGTGGGAATCGGCGGCGGACCCAGGAAGTTGGACGAGCTGCCATCGCGGATGGTGGCGGCCCAGACATCCAGGCGGCCCCGAAGTGGCATTGCCGGAGCTTGGCGCCCACCCTATCTGGGCTGATAGGCGATAGCGTCGATTTCCACGTGGATGCCGGGGACCGCGAAGCCCGTCACCACGGTGGCGCGCGCCGGTTTGGCTTCACCGAAGAACTCGGCGTAGACCGCGTTCATG
>JADGNT010000190.1 GCA_017883345.1 Candidatus Solibacter sp.
GCCCGAAGGGCGAAAGAGAATAGCCCACGGCGCACAGCCGTGGGTAGAAAGCGGGCAAGCTGCGCAGCCCCGGAACGGGGCGGAAGAAGGTACGGCCGCATGCTTCTTCCGCCCCGTTCCGGGGCTGGGCACGGGACCGTCTTTCTCCCAGTGCTCACTCTCCCAGTGCTCACGCACTGGGCTACTTTCTGTCGCCCTTCGGGCTAAATAGTGTGGTGCAGCCAGGCTGAAGTCCTACCGCGCCCGCTGCCAGGCGTCGGCCAGCGCGATGTCCTGGGCGACCTTCGCGGTCAGCGCGTTCAGGTCCACATAGCCGACACGGTTGAGCAATTGCGGCTTGTACTGCGCGGTGGCGACTGCCGCGTAGCGCTGCCAGTGGGCGAGCGCCGTCTTCAAGTGCGCGATGGCTTCCTGCTTGCGCTCGGGCGCGCCCGTGGCGTCGTAGAGGGATAATTGTGCCGCGCCGAGGATCTTCTCCGCGTAGTAGTTGCCGAGGTGGGCCATGGCCTCATAGTCGCCGAGCGTCAGGCGCAGCTCCCTGGTCTTGGCGGGGCGCAGTTCGGCGACCAGCTTTAGTGTGGCCGCGGCGTGACCTTCGAGCGCGGCCGCGACCTGGAGCGGCGTGATGCCCTCCATCGGCTTGCCGTCGCGCACGCGGTCGCGCCAGGTGCGGATGTTGAGGATGCCGGCGCCGGGCATGCTTTCGCCTTCGATGAAGTGCTTCACGGTGTAGAAGCCCTGGTGGCGTGGATGGCTCAGGCAGGCTTCGGGAAACCACTTGAGATCGATATCGCCCCAGAAGAAGCGTGTCACCTGCGGAATGATGCGCGAGGCCTCTTCCGAGGCCAGCAGCAGTTTGGCGGCGGGGACGCCGGGGAAGCGCTCGGCCAGCGTGCGTTCGAACAGCGCATCGGGGAGCGACGGTTCGTAGCTCAGGCGGCCCCACAGCATGAAGCTGAACCACTGCTTCTCGATCACCAGCGGGCGCGGCGTCTCCGTTTCGGCGCCGAGGAAGTCCCGGCCCCAGATGGTGCCGTCGGGGCCCATGTAGAATCCGGCGAGTTTGTCGGGTCCGGGGAGATTTTTGATATAGGCGCGCGCGTACTCGGGGTCGGCCCAGCGGAAGCTGTAAATGTCGTCATTGCGGACCGTCATCCACATGCGCAGATTGGCGGGCAGTTCCTCCAGCGATTGTTTGGCGAAGGGCGGCGCGGGGGAGGAGAGCATGTGCGCCACGGAGTACTTGAAGCTCAGGTCGAAGATCGACGGATAGGGCTTCCAGGCTTCGAGGATGGGCGGGAGCGCGGTCTGGTGATAGCGGTGGATGAGGCGGAAGTCGCGCCCGGGCTGGAGTTTCAGGGCGTCGCGGATGCCTTCGCCGTAGGTCTTCCAGAGCCAGGTTTCCTTGGCGAATTCATCCTTGCGCTCCTTCATCTCTTCGCCGGCGGTGATGCCCATGCCGGCAAGCAGCGGATAAGTCAGCACGGTCTCGCGGACGCTCTTGCGGAAGTAATCGATGGTGACCGGATTATCCTGGGCGGGCGTGATGCCGTACTTGCCTTCGGCGCCGAAGGTGAAGATGTTCCAGGTGAAAAGATAAACCGCGATGCCGCGATCGTGGGCGTACTGCATGACGTCGCGCCAGAAGCGGATCTTCTCCGCGATCGAGAGGCGGCGAACGGTCTCGACGTTGCGCAGCATCTCTGGCCGCGTCATGTCCTTGCCGGAGAAGGAGAACGTGTCGTCGAGTTTCAGGGTGGTGCGCTGCACGTCGTCGAGCGCGACGTCCGGATACTCGGGCACTTTGACCAGGGAAGGGAAGGGGTGCAGGTTCCACAGGGAGAGCACGTTGTAGCGATGGCGCGCCAGTTCGTCGAGGAAGGCGCGCCAGAAATCGAAGCTCCACATTTCGGGGATATTCTGCTGCGCGGCGTCGCTCGAATCGGAGTAGCTCGGGGTGCGCACATCGAGCGGGATATTGAACTTGATGCCGCGCTGGGCGATATGGGGAGCGTGATCGGAATCGCGCACGGCGTCCAGCGAATCGAGCCGGATGGCTTCGGCGAGGTCGAGAGCGCCGTACATGGCGCCGGCGGCATCGCGGGCGAGCACGACGTAGGTGCGGCGCGCGGGTTCCTGCTTGACGCGAATGGCGTAGGCTTGGGGCGCGGTGGATTTCGGCGCGGCCACGCCGAGTTGCGCGGCGATGCGGCCGGCATCGCCGCCCGAGGCGAGGACGAAGCGGGTGGGCGCGGTATCGCCGGCGAGAGCGCCGAGAGTGCCTTCGGCGAGGGTGATGCCGCGGCCGGCGAGCGCGCGGTGGATCTCACCGGCGGCGAACTGAATCTGCGGCACCGCGGCGTCACAGCGGAGCGAGGCAGAGCGGGGCTGGGCACAAAGGCCGGCGGCGCATAGCGCGATGGAAAGGAACAGTCTGCGATGCATGCGATTGAATATTATCACCGCGGCAGCGCGGCGGCGAGGGCTCGGGGCACCTCGATCACGCTGATGGGGCGGACCGTGGCGGGCAGCGGGACTTTGGTAAAACTCCAGAAATCGCGGGTGCGGACGAGACCTCCCGAATGGTAGATCCACCACTCATCGCCGGATCGGACGGCTGCCGGGGACGCCGTGCCCTTGGCGGTGAAGGCGTCGGAGGACGGGCCCCACGGGCCGAGCGGGCTATCGGCGAAAGCAACGCGCAGGTTCTGCATCGGCCAGGTGTTGTCGTTATGCAGCAGCGCATAGCGGGTTCCGATCTGGAGAATCTGCGCGTCGCGGACGGCGTAGTTGTTGTCGAAGAGCAACTGGGGCTCGGAGAAAGTTTCGAAATCGCGCGTGGTGGCGTACCAGATGCGCGGGTTGTTCTCGACATCTTCCTGGAAGGCCTGGATGAAGTTGCGCGCGATGGTGCAACTCCAGGTGACGATGAACTGGCTGCCATCGTGGAAGACGTTGGGTGAGCTCAGATCGAGGGCGTTCTTGCCGGCCATGATATCGGTGACCTTCGGCGCGGACCAGTGGACCGGGTCTTGCGAGGTGGCATGCGCGAGGCGTTTGCCGGCGGCCCGCACGGCGTGAAAGATGCCATCGGGAGCGCGGAAAATGCGCACGGAATCGGCGGGCAGGGCAAGGCCGCGCGCCACGGTCCACTGCGCGCCGGTGGTCCAGGCGAGGCGGCCGTCCGGCAGAGCGGCGAGCCAGGCGGACTCGGGCGGAATGACGGGCTTGGCGGCAGCGGCTTTCGCGATGTGCACGGCGTTGCGCACTGCGCCGGTCTTCGGGTTCCAGCCGTCCAATCCGGCGAGGACTTTTTCCATGGTGAATTCGGCGGCTTCGGCGTCGCTCAACTTCCGCGCCCAGGGGACGCGTGCGGAGGCGTCGGCGCCGGGGCCGGTGGAGCGATACTCGGCGTAGCGGACGGTCTTCTCGCGCGCCGGGTCGTTCCAGTTGTTCCAGCCCACGGGTTGGATGGCGTCGGACATGTCGGTGTTCAGGAAGACCGTCGCGGACCACGGGCGCCAGGGGCGTCCGAGGAAGGTCTTCACATTGGGCGCACCGGTGATTTTCGAGTGGTCGAAGACGTAGCCGTAGCGTTGGTCCTTGGTGGTGTTGGCGGCGGTGATGTAGCTGTTGCCCGTGACGTGAATGGTGCAGCGATCAAAGTAGGCAGCCGAGCCGCCAAAGATGAAATCGGTGACGCCCTCGATGTAGCAGCGGTCGAAATATTGGCGGCCGGCCTGGGGGAGCAGTGTGTCCTGATAGCCGAGGAAGCGGCAGTTCCGGAAGACGCCGCGGTCGCCCATGATGGTGAGGGCGACGGCCTGTCCCCGATTGCCGGCGGAGTTTTCAAAGGTCAGGTTCTCGGCGGTGAAGTCGTTGGCCTGGATGAAGACGGTCTGCGTGGCGAAGGTGTTGATGGGGCCTTTCGGCCCGGGCAGGCCGGTGTGGGAATTGTTGGTGATGACGGTGGTGCCCGGGTCGTCGCCGCGGAAGGTGAGGAAGGGTTTGGCGTAGGGGACGACGACGCGCTCCTTGTAGACTCCGGCTGCGATGTGAATCACGGAGTGGGGCGCGGCGGCATCGACGGCGGCCTGCACGGTGGCGAAGCGGCCATTGGGGCCGACGGTGAGTAGCGGGCCGGCGGCGGCGAGGGAAGAGGAGAACAATAAGAAAGTAAGAACTTTCATATGGCAAGTACTGCAGGCGGGCACTTCCGAGCTGCGCTCGGATGCACAAGGCGGAGCCTTATGCCACAACATCAGCAGATCCTCGGGAGTTGGTCGCCGGGGAGCATGTCGACGATTCTGGTGGTGCCGAAGGCGGTCTTCATGGTGACCATGGCGGGATGTTTGTCCGTCACCGTGCCGATGATGGCGGACTCGCGGCCTAGCGGGTGATTGCGCATGGCGGCGAGCACGGCGCCAGCGGCCTCGGGGGGCACGATGGCGACGAGTTTGCCTTCGTTGGCGACATAGAGCGGGTCGAAGCCGAGGAGTTCGCAGGCGCCGCGGACCACTTCGCGGACGGGGATGGCGGGCTCGTTGAGTTCGACGCCGACCCTAGCCAGGGCGGCGATTTCGTTGATGGCGCTAGACAGGCCGCCGCGCGTGGGATCGCGCATGCAGCGGATGGCGGGCGAGGCGGCGAGCATGTCGCGCACCAAGGTATGCAAGGCG
This sequence comes from Candidatus Solibacter sp., assembly GCA_017883345.1. GTDB lineage: Bacteria > Acidobacteriota > Terriglobia > Bryobacterales > Bryobacteraceae > Solibacter. The sequence goes on from JADGNT010000190.1 coordinate 4,680, forward strand.
GCGGAATCGCTTTCGATGGGCGCGTCGAAGCCGATGTCCTGGCGTTCGGAGAGGATGGCAATTCCGTGATCGCCTACGAAGCCGGAGAGCAGGACCACGTCGCCGGGGCGGGCGTTGGCGGCGGAGAGGTGTATGCCGGGGCGGACGCGTCCGATGCCGGTGGTATTGATGAAGAGGCCGTCGCCACTGCCCTTTTCGACGACCTTGGTATCGCCGGTGACGATCTCGATGCCGGCGGCTTCGGCGGCCTGGCCCATGGATTGGGCGATGCGCGCGAGGACATCGATGGAGAGGCCCTCTTCGAGGATGAACGCGGCTGCGAGGTAGAGCGGTTCGGCGCCACCCATGGCGAGATCGTTGACGGTGCCGTGGACGGCGAGAGAGCCGATATCGCCGCCGCGGAAGAAGAGCGGCTTGACGACGAAGCTATCGGTGGTGAAGGCGAGGCGCTCGGCGCCGATTTGGAGGACGGCTTGATCGTCGAGGCGGCCGAGGACGGGGCTGCGGAAGACGGGGAGGAAGACGTCGCGCAGGAGATCGGCGCTCAGTTTGCCGCCGGATCCGTGGCCCAGCAGGATGCGGTCCTTGGCGGGGAGCGGTGTGGGGCAGGTAATCATAGGGTTGGATCGACGAGGTACCGGAAAGGCCATTCACCGCAGAGACGCTGAGACGCAGAGGAAAGCGCAGAGTTCATGCCACGACGCGTCGTGGTGGAATGGGATGGGAAACCTCGGAAGAATGCCCCCACGAATGGGGGCATGGCAGCCTGGAAGGCTACGCTACGGAGTTGCGGATGGGTTTCCGCAGAGAACACATTTTGACGCGGAGACGCGGAGACGCGGAGGAAGAGGCGGAGAAAAGCAAAAACAAGCCTGAGGGAAGGAGCAGGATTTGCGCCTTGCCCGGGGAGGCGCGCGGAGGGAGCGGAGATCGCGGAGCTATCGGTGGCGACAGCGAGGGGCGCGGCGGGGAGCGGTGTGGGGCAGGTAATCATACGGTTCGGCGGAAGAGGTAATAAGCGGCGCAGGCGCCTTCGCTAGAGACCATGGGCGCGCCGAGCGGCGTTTGCGGGGTGCAGCGGGTGCCGAAGGCGGAGCAATCGACGGGCTTGGCGAGTCCTTGCAGAACCTGAGCCGCGATGCATTCGGCGGGCTCATCGACGCGCGTGGTTTGGACGTTGAAGCGGCGTTCGGCATCGAAGGCGGCGTATTCCGGGCGCAGGCGGTAGCCGGAGGCGGGGATGAGGCCGATGCCGCGCCATTTGCGGTCGCCGATTTCGAAGACTTCGAACATGCGTTGGCGCGCGGCGGTGTTGCCCTCGCGGGTGACCGAGCGCACGTATTGATTTTCGACTTCGGCGCGGCCCTGTTCGAGCTGGCGGACGAGCATCAGGATGGCTTCCAGGAGGTCGAGGGGCTCGAAGCCGCCGACCACGAAGGGGACGCGGAAATCGCGGGCGAGATCCTCGTATTCGGTGTAGCCCATGATGGTGCAGACGTGTCCGGGGGCGATGAAGCCCTGCACGCGGTTGTGGGGGAAGCCGAGCAGGAGGCGGATGGCGGGGGGCACGAGAACGTGCGACACCAGCATGGAAAAATTGGTGAGGCCTTCGCGCGCGGCCTGCCAGACGGCCATCGCGTTGGCGGGCGCGGTGGTTTCGAAGCCGACGGCGAAGAATACCACCTGGCGATCGGGGTTCTGGCGGGCGATGGCGACGGCGTCCATGGGAGAGTACGCGATGCGTACATCGCCGCCTTCGGCTTTGACGCGGAAGAGATCGCTGGCGGATCCGGGGACGCGGAGCATGTCGCCGTAGGAGACGAGGGTCACGCCGGGCATGGCGGCGATGGCGACGGCTTGATCGATGATTTCGAGGGGGGTGACGCAGACCGGGCAGCCGGGTCCGTGGACCAGTTCGAGTTGCCGAGGGAGAAGCTCATCGATGCCGTAGCGCATGAGCGTGTGGGTCTGGCCGCCGCAGATTTCCATGAGGACCCAGGGGCGGGTGACGGTGGCGGCGATTTCGGCAACCAGGGCGCGGGCGAGCTTGGGGTCGCGATACTCGTCGATGAACTTCATGCGAGGGATTCTGCTACGGGGATGGTAGCAGGAAAATGAGGGTTGGGGGAGACCGGGGACAGACAGGACTGACAGCGAGTTTCCGGCAAGGTGCGCCGGAAACTCATGCCAGTCTTGTCAGTCCCCGGGGCGACTTGCGGTGGGGTTGGAGGAACGAAGCCAATTTGGGGTGAAGTGGTTTGGGGTGAAGGAGGTAGAGACGGAGGATCGAGCGCGGGCGGGTCGGGTTCGACGGGCGGGGCGGGTGCGGGGGCGGCTTCGGCTTCAGCCTTCAGTTTTTCGAGGGCTTGGAGAGCGCGGACTCGGGCGCGGCGGGTGGCATCGAGGCGGTACTGGAGTTTGGAGAAGGGGGTCGAGTTGCAGGACGCGGAATATCCGAGGGGGTACTTCTGCGGCGTGCGGAATTTGTCGTCGTTCTGGTATAGCCACATTTGGGTTTCGGCGGTGTCGAGGCGGCGGAGGGTCCACTCGCAGCGGATCAGGTCGTCGACGAAACTGCGGGCGTCGGGAGTGGTGGGTTGGTGGCTCTGGTAGAACTCGTCGATGAGTTGTTCGAGGTCGGCGACCTTTTCGGAAGGGAGGACGAGGGATTTGGCGTGGATGCCGGTCTTGAGGGCGTTCATGGAAGAGACGGCCTTGCCTGTGACAGAGGTTGGGCCGGTAGACTGTTGGGAATTGCGGCGGTTGGCTTCTATTTGACGGAGAGTAGACATTGGGTGCACCTGGTCCGAGCTGCGCTCGGATGGACAGGCTGAAGCCTGTCCTACCTTAACGATAGAGGGGCGATTTGTGGAATTCGGGGATGGTTAGATGTAAATGGTTGAAAACAAGGGGGTGAATATTTTAAATGTTTGTAAAACGGAAAAGCGGCCGAAGTGCAAAAAGAGAGCAATAGGCGAGCGATAACTCAAACTTTCGGGCGCGGCCCGATCCGGAACGCAGGTAATGTGCTCTGAAAGAAGGGAGCCGAGGCAATGGAATTGCATTTCACACCCGAACTCGAAGCGAAGTTGACGCACTCAGCAGCCCAGCAAGGCCGATGAGTTGGTACAGGACGTTCTTACGCACTATTTCGAAGAAGAAGCCCACTTCGTCGAGGCGGTGAAGCGTGGCGAGGAGGCTTTGCAGCAAGGCGAATATCTCACCCACGAGCAAGCCGGCCAGCAGCTTCAGCGGTTTCTGCAGCCGTGATGGAAGTCCGTTGGTCGTTGCCCGCGGCGCAAGATTTGGAGCGCATTTGCCAACCTGCGTGGCGGTTGGTTGCCGCCGCCGGTCCGCTGCGAACGCGGCAGTGGGCCGATTGCCATTCGGCCGGACCCAGCATAGGCGTTAGAATAAGCGCTCGGCCGGACCTCGCTGCTGAATTGCCGGTGCGATGGGCTGTTCTCGCCGGGAATCGGTAACCCTTGGCGACAAGGCGGGAGCTGCTTCCCAGAAGGCCGTTTAGGGCCAGTGTACGAGCTGGCGACTACTTGTCCGCATGGCACAGCAAGAGACAGATTTAGGACAGTGGTCCTACTATCGGCATCGCTGCTCGGCGTAGTGCATCCCTGATCGGTCTGCGGCTCCGGTATCTCTTTGAGCTATCCTCATGTTTATGGAATCTGATCGGGTGCTGGCGCTT
>JADGNT010000191.1 GCA_017883345.1 Candidatus Solibacter sp.
CGTCTCGCGGTCGATGCCGGCCAGGTACTCTTCGATCTGCGCCAACTGGTTCTTGAGCGTGGACGCCTCGCCGAGCAGGCGCAGAATCACCTGCCGCCCGCCCTCGATGGCGCGCTCGCGTTCGCGGACCTTGAGCTGCAATCCCTCGCGCTGCTGGTTGATCTCCGTCATGCGCTCGCGCGCGGTAGCGATCCGAGCTTCCAGCGCATCGACATTTATCTTGTGGCCGCCGATCTCCTCATCGAGCGCATCCAGGCGCAACCCGAGATCGTGCGTGTCCTTCTCGTTCTGCGCGATGCGCTGCTCGATGGATCCGCTTTCCATGACCTGCGAGGCCAGCCGCCCGCGCGTGCGCTCGGCCTCCACCTGGCGCTCCGCCAGTTGCCGGCGCGCTTCGGTGAGCTGGTGCTCCACCTCGTAGCAGGCCAGTTGCTGGCTCTCGTGCGCCTGTTCGCGCTCGGCCACCTGGTCGCCCAGCGACTTCAGTTCGCCAGAGGCGACGCTCAGTTCGATCGCCGTCTTGGCCGCATCGCGCTCCAGCAGGCGGTACTTGCCACCGAGCACGACGCGCAGACGGGTATCGAGTTCGATCTTGAGTTCGCCATAGCGCTTGGCCTTCCCAGCCTGCCGCTTGAGCGAATTCACTTGCCGTGTGACTTCCTCCAGGATGTCGTAGACGCGCGCCAGATTCTGCTTGGCGCCTTCCAGCTTGGCTTCGGCCAGACGCTTCTTGGTCTTGAACTTGGTAATTCCGGCCGCTTCTTCGATCACGCCGCGCCGGTCCTGCGGCTTGGAACTGAGAATCTGCCCGATGCGCCCCTGCTCGATGATGGCGTAGCTTTCCGGCCCCAGGCCGGTGCCCATGAACAAGTCCTGTATGTCGCGCAGGCGGGCAGCGCGCCCGTCGATCAGGTATTCGCTTTCGCCCGAGCGGTAGAGGCGGCGCGTGATGGTAACCTCGGCGTGCTTGGGCGGGTGCCCGCCTTCCACCGGTTGAAGCTTGTGGGCCGCGTTTTCGTGGTAGACGTCGGGGTCCACCAGCGTCATGGTGACGTAGGCCATGCCGAGGGGTTTGCGGTCGCGCGTCCCGGCGAAGATCACGTCTTCCATGCGGGCGCCGCGCAGGCTCTTGGCCGATTGCTCGCCCAGCACCCAACTGATGGCATCGCTGATGTTGCTCTTGCCGCAGCCGTTGGGGCCGACAATGGCGGCGATGCCATCGCCGTTGAAGCGGAGCTCGGTGCGATCGCAGAAGCTCTTAAATCCCTGTAGTTCGACGCGTTTCAGTTTCAGCAAAGCATTCACCTCGCTTGGCTCGGGGGAGAGTTGTAACTATACTAAACGCGCTTGGCGAAAAAGTAAAGTACCCCCACCCCAACCGGCCGTATCCCAAATGACAACACCACAACCCCTAGTGTCGCATATCCGCAAAAATTGAGTAGCATAGCCTAATTAGGCTGCCATGCCCCCATTCCTGGAGGCATTCTTCCCTCAGCCCGCTTGCCTTCATGCCTTTCCCTCCCCAATCGAGGGCCACCGCGGGCTCCGCTTCTCCCGGAAGGCGCGAATCCCCTCGTGGAAATCCTCCCCGGCAAACACCTGATTCCGCACCTCGCGGGCGATGGCGCCGGCCTCCCGCCAACCGAGCCCCCTCACCCTTTGGACAAAGGCCATCCCGGTTTGGACAGCCGTCGGACTGAATTCGGCCACCGCCCGGGCGATCTCGCCCGCCCGGTCCGGCGCGTCCTCGGCCACTTCGTGCGCCAGCCCGAGGTCCCGCGCTTCGCCGGGACCGAAGATCCGCCCGGTGAGGGAAAGTTCCAGCGTCCGCCGCTCCCCCAGGGCACCCGCCACTGCCCGGTAAACCAGGAACGGCCACAGCCCGAGCCGGATTTCGGTCAGACCGAAGCTCGCCTCCGGCCCGGCCACCACGATGTGGCAGTTGGCCACCAGTCCGGTACCGCCCCCCAGGGCCGCCCCGTGGACGCCGGCGACGAGAGGCTTGGCGAGCCGCGCCCCGATGGTGAAGAGCTGCTCGTGGACCGCATCGATCTCCTCGGCATGGGTGGCCTGCGCAATCTCGGCCAGGTCCATCCCGGCGCAGAACGCCGTCCCGTTGGCCGTGAGCAGAATCGCGCCCACCGCCGGGTCGCCGGCTGCCTGTTCCAGCGCGCTCACCAGTTTGCGGCAGAGGGTTACATTCAGGGCGTTGCGCTTGTCGGGCCGATTGAGGGTGAGCCGCAACAGGCGTCCCTCGCGAACGGAATGCAAAACGTCAGTCATCGCGTGTGGGGTAGGCGGAGGATAGGTTTCGCGGCGCGGAGCACGCCGTTGGCTTGATTATAGTCCCGCGGCGCGGGGAATGGGGCACCCCCGATCAGCGCTGTGCTTAAACGTTTCTTGGGAAGGCTGGCCATGAATACGCCCCCCTGGCAGGATACGCCCCATTTTCGTCGCGTGCCCGAAAACGTATAAGCACGCCCTCTCCGCCGGGCTATTGAGGTTCGCCTAATACAGTGACTGGAAATCCACCTTGGGTAGATCAGTCTTGTGAGAGGCCGGCAGCCCGCCGCAGTGGCCCGTCGCAAAAGGTCCGGCACGCCGCGCGCATGGCGCGGATGTACTCGTCCCACCGCGCCAGGCGGTCCCGGCAGTCGGCGCAGCCCAACAGGTGCTCCTCTGCCGGCGCGGTTGCGGCGGCGGCCAACCGGCCAAGGCTGTAGGCTTCCAGATGGTCGTCCAAGATGTGGAGAGTGGTCATTTCGGATGTTGATGTCCATTATGCGCCGGCGAGCGCGCTCTGGCAACTGGGGGTACTACTAGAGCTGCGCGAGACACTCCGCAACCAGTAACCGCGGATTTGGCGCTATGGTAATTTCATGGCTACTCAGCCGTTTCGGGACGCGGAACGCAAACAACTCAGCATGCTCGCGGCAGTCGAGAAGAAGACGCTGATCTGGCTGGCACAGCGTATGCCGGGGTGGGTCAACTCCGACCACCTCACGCTTCTCGGTTTCGTCGCCATGTTGGTGGCGGGTCTCTGCTATTGGGCGGCCAGTTGGGACCGCCGCGCGCTCATCGGCGTGATCCTGGCGCTGGCCGTCAACTGGTTCGGCGATAGCCTGGATGGCACACTGGCCCGCGTGCGTAACCGCCTCCGCCCGCGTTATGGATTTTATGTCGATCACATTACCGACGCCATCGGGACGTTTTTCCTGATCGGCGGTCTCGGGCTCAGCGGATATATGAGCCTGACCATCGCGCTCGGGCTGCTGATCGCCTACTTCCTGCTATCCATCGAGGTCTATCTGGCCACTTACACCATCGGCACCTTCCATCTCTCCTTCTGGAGCTTCGGCCCCACGGAACTGCGCCTGCTGTTGTGTATCGGTAACATCGCGCTGTTCTACCGGCCGGAGGTCGGGCTCTTGGGACGCAGGTTCCTGCTGTTCGACATCGGAGGCGCCGTGGGAATCGCCGGCATGGCGCTGATGCTGGTGTGGGCGGCGGTGCGGCATACGCGCCAGCTCTACGAGGCCGAGCGTCTGAGGTGACGCCGCTCGCGGTCCGCTGGCTCAAATTCAACGTGGTCGGCGCCGTGGGCATCGTGGTGCAGATGGGCGCCTTCGCGCTGCTCTTTAGCGCCTTCCATCTGAACTATATGTTGGCCACCGCGCTCGCCGTGGAAACCGCGGTGCTGCACAACTTCGCGTGGCACGAGCGTTACACCTGGAAGCATCTCCCCCGCGGCGCGGCACGGGATGTCGCGTTGCGCCTGGTGCGCTTCCACGCCGGCAACGGCGCGATTTCGATCCTCGGCAACCTGGCCCTGATGCGACTTTTCGTCGGCAGCCTGCATATCCATCACTACTTGGCCAGCGGCCTCGCCATCGCGCTATGTTCGCTGCTGAACTTCGCGGCCAGCGAATGGTTCGTCTTCCGAAAATAACCCCGCCCGCGAAACTTCATGAAAAAGGTGGGGCAGGCGCTTTCGCCTGCCAACTCTTGATTCGAGCCCGCGGTTGGCAGGCGGAAGCGCCTGCCCCACGTCCGCTCCGTCGGTCCCTGCTTTTTCAATCCCCGGTTGGCTTTTGCGGTATCATGGCTCTGGAGCGTTCCTGCAAAGCAGGTGCTGGCCTTTCTATTTTGATCCAACATCTCAAAATAGGGAGTCCGACTCGATTCGGCGCTGGTGAGCAAGCTCCTGGCGGTTCGCCGCAAGGGAGAAGCCTAAAGGCGCTCGGGGGGCACCCACCTCGTTTATTAACGTGGGTCAATGCCGGGGGTCGGTACGGCCGAGTGGTGCGCTCCCTTCCCCTCTCACCCGCCAATCTCCGGCTCGGACCGCCGCCAGTTAGCCGGCGCGCTCCGATCCGCGTCAGAGAACGTCGGCAAATCCGCGCTTCATGTAGCGGAAGAACAGGCCGCCCACCACGAAGACCGCGATGCCATACGCCGCGGAGATCGCCAGGTCTTCGAAATTGGGCACCGCGGAATGCAGCAGAATGGCCCGGTAGCTCCGCACCGCGTAATACAGCGGATTGAAGTGCAGCAGGAACCTCGCCGGCGGTGGAAACTTGCCTTCCTCGATGAAGATCGGCGTGGCCCAAAACCAGAATGTCAGAATCACGTTCAGCATCTGCGCGGTGTCCCGCAGGAATACGTGCAGGCTGGCGACGATCCAACCCACTCCCACCGCGAAAAGTCCCACCGTCAGCATATACAAAGGCAGCAAAACCAGAAAAATGCTGATCTGGTTGATCCACAGCCCGGCGGCAGTCACCATCAGCGCCACCGCCAGCAGATGGCTGATCAGGGTCGACAGGAAGACCGATACCGGCACGATCTCGGCCGGAAACACCGTTTTGGTGATCAGGTTGGCCTGGTCCAGCAGAGACGGGGCCGAGCGCTGCACGGTCTCGCTAAACAGCAGCCAGGGCAGCATGCCGGCGAAGATGTACAGCGGGTATTTCTGCTCGCCCGCCGGCGCCTTCATGCCCAGGCATATTTGGAAAACGAACACCCAACTGAGCAGCAACACCAGCGGGTGGATGAGGCCCCAGATCCATCCCACGGCGGAGCCAACAAAGCGTTGTTCGAAATCGCGGCGCACCAGTTGGAACAGCAGGCTGCGCCGTTCCACCAGATTCTGCAAAAAAAGGGTTCCAGGGAGTCGTCCAGGCACTGTCAATGGCCACAATATCATATTTATCAATAACTTGCAACGAGTCGATAGGGGTTGACATCCAACTGCCGATGCTGTTACAGTTTGGGATTCGCCAAGGTGAAGTTTTCGTAATGGAATAGCCCCACCGGGCCCCCGGGGATGGTTTTTTCCCCGAATCCAAAAGGGAGTCCGGCCGGAGAGACTATGAAACAGGAATACTTTGTAGTTGTGTTGGCCCACTCGTTACGTGGCAGGTTGCGGCGCGTTCAGATCCCCCATACCGCGGTATATGCAGTTCTCGGTTTAGCAGTCCTAGGTGGTTTTTCCGCATTCGGTTTCGTCGCCAGCTACGCCCGCATGGTCTGGAAAGTGGCCAACTACAACGCCCTGAAACAAGAAGCCGACAGCATGAGGGCGCGTTACCAGAATCTACAGAAGGTGGTGAGCGAGACCAACGTGCAGATGGCCAGCCTGCAACTCTACGCCAGGGAAGTCTCCGTGGCGTACGGCATCAAGCAGAAACTGGAGGGACCGTCGGACATCTCCTCCGAAGGCAAGATGGTGCCGAGCTTCGCCGAGAGTCTTCAGGAATACAATTACCTGATCAATGCCGACAAACTGGCCATCGCCAACCGCCGCTCCCGCCGCTTCGGCGCACCGAAAGCGCCGCCCAGTTCCTGGCCGGTGGAAGGCCGGCTGATGGATGGCTTCGCGCGCCGCATGGATCCGTTCTCCGGGGAAGGTTCCTTCCATAAGGGCATCGATATCACCGCGCCCACCGGCACCGCCGTGCGCACCACGGCGGATGGGGTAGTGGTGCAGGCCGAAATGGTGGCTGGCGGCTATGGGCGTCTGGTGATTATCGATCACGGCGGCGGCTTCCAAACCTTTTACGCACATTTGTCCAAGATTCTGGTTCACGCCGGGCAGGAACTGCGCCGCGGCGAGGTCATCGGCCTGGTCGGCACCAGCGGACGCACCACGGCGCCCCACCTGCACTACGAAGTGCGCGTCGGCGGTGCGCCCATCAATCCCAACAAGTATCTGGCCAACTCCGGCGTCTTCCACCAGGCGCCGAAAGATCTGCCCTTCCAGTAACGAGTGCACGATGTAGAAGTGGAAGGGCGTGGACCCAATCGGAGCCGCGACCGGGGCACCCTCTGGGTCGGGAGCGACTGGCAAACTCGCGCTTCAAGATCACGGGCTGGGACTCAAATTCTAACGCTCCCTTACGGTCGCGGCTCTGCTTCGAATGCCTCCGGCCTGATAAGATGACACGGAGGGGGGCCCATGAAATCTCTATTTCCGCGCCTGTGTGCCGTCGCTATCGGCACAGTTCTGCTGACTTCCGCCTACTACCGCACCAGTTCCGCTTCCATGATGACCGAGGCGGCCAACCGTTTCCTGGCATCGCTTACCGCGGAGCAGCGCACCAAGGCCACTTTCCAATTTGAAGACGCCGAGCGCGTCAACTGGTTCTTCGTCCCGATTGAGCGCAAGGGACTGCCGCTGCGCGAAATGGGCGCTTTCCAGCGCCATCTGGCGAGCGCCCTGCTGAGCGCCGGACTGAGCCAGGCCGGCTACATGAAGGCAGTGACCATCATGAGTCTGGAGGACGTCCTGCGCATCATGGAAAAGGATTCCGGCGAGCGGCGCAATCCCGAAAAATACTATTTCTCCATCTTCGGCACGCCGAGCGATTCCGGCACGTGGGGCTATCGCGTCGAGGGCCACCACCTCAGCCAGAACTACACCGTGGTCAACGGCCAAGTGGTCGACGCCCCCAGTTTCTTCGGCTCCAATCCGGCCGAAGTGCGCCAAGGGCCGCGCGCCGGCCTGCGCGTGCTGGCCGCCGAGGAAGACCTGGGCCGCGACCTGATCGCCGGGCTGACCGCGGAACAGCGGAAGACCGCCATCGTGGATCCCAAGGCCCCCGCCGACATCCTGACTTCCAACGGCCGCCAGGCCGCCCTTAAAGGACAGGCCTCCGGAATTTCGGCCGCCCAAATGACGCCCGCCCAATTGGCCAAGCTCAGCGCGCTGCTCGATGAGTACGCTGGCAACATGCCGGAACAGATCGCGCAGGCGCGCCAGGAGCAGATCCGCAAGGCCGGCAAGAACATCTTCTTCGCCTGGGCCGGCGGCCTGAAGCGCGGTGAAGGACACTACTACCGCGTCCAGGCGCCCGCGTTCCTGATTGAGTACGACAACACGCAGAACGACAACAACCACATCCACGCCGTGTGGCGCGATTTCACCGGCGATTTCGGCGGCGACCTCCTCAAGGCGCACTACCAGGCGAGCCACCGGGACTGACAAGACTGCCATGAATTTCTGGCTGACTTTGGCGGAAATTCGCTGGCAGTCCTGTCTGTCCCCGGTTTGCCCCTTTTCGCGGTACGCTGATCTGGTGAAGATGCGGACACTTGTTCTTTTTGCGGCCCTCACCGCCTGCGCCTGTGGACCGGCGTCCCAAGCCGGTGGAATCCCCGAGTACACCTACCAGATCGTGCACACCTATCCGCACGACCCCATGGCGTTCACCCAGGGACTGCTCTACCTGGACGGCGTGCTCTACGAAGGCACCGGGCTGGAGGAGCAGTCGTCGATTCGCAAGGTGAAGCTGGAGACCGGCGAGGTGCTGCAAAAGCGCGACGTCCCCGGCCAGTATTTCGGCGAGGGCATCATCGTTTGGAAGGACCGGCTGGTGGAATTGACCTGGCGGGCCGAGAAGGGCTTCATCTACGACCTCGCGACGTTCGCCCCCAAAGGCGAATTCGCCTACCCCGGCGAAGGCTGGGGACTCACCACCGACGGCAAGCGCATCATCATGAGCGATGGCAGCGCCGACCTGCGCTTCTGGGATCCCGAAACACTGAAGGAAACCGGCCGCATCACGGTCACCGAGGATGGCCGCCCGCTCGCCAAATTGAACGAGCTCGAATGGGTCAAGGGCGAAATCTACGCCAACGTGTGGGAGACCGAGCGCATCGTGCGCATCGACCCCAAGACCGGCAAAGTGGTCGGCTGGATCGATTGCCACGGTCTGTTGACCCCCGCCGATCGCAACGACCAGACCGACGTCATGAATGGCATCGCCTACGACGCCAAGGGCGACCGGCTGTTTGTGACGGGCAAGAAGTGGCCCAAGCTCTTCGAAATCAAGCTGGTCAAACGCA
>JADGNT010000192.1 GCA_017883345.1 Candidatus Solibacter sp.
CGCGCTATCATGAAGCAGTCCATGACCACCCTCCGGGCCCTGCTGCGCCAGAACCATAATTACCGCTACACGTGGATGGCCCAGGTCGTCAGCGAGATCGGCGACTACTTCAACAACATCGCCGTGTTCGCGCTGGTCATGGAAAAATCCGGCTCGGGCCTGGTGGTCACGGGCGTGATGCTGGCGCGGGCGATTCCAGCGGTGCTGGCCGGCCCGGTGGCCGGCGTGCTGCTGGACCGGCTCGACCGCAAGCGGATCATGATCGCGAGCGACCTCGTGCGCGCGTTGATCGCGCTCGGCTTCGTGCTGACGATTCACCAGCCGCGGCCCTGGCTGCTCTACTTGCTCAGCGCCGGGCTGATGTTCGCGTCGCCGTTTTTCACCGCCGGGCGCGCCGCGATTCTGCCCACCATCGCGACCCAGGACGAGTTGCACTCCGCCAACTCGCTGACCCAGACCACGCAGTGGGCCACGCTCACGGCGGGCACGCTGCTGGCCGGGTACAGCGCGGCCTGGCTCGGCTACCACTGGGCGTTCGTGCTCAATTCGCTGTCGTTTGCGTTCTCGGCGTGGGCCATCTGGCAGATCTCCGTGCCCGGCGGCTTCCGCGTCAAGCGCGCGGCCACGGCCCCCGCCACGCGCCCGTGGCACGAGTACCGCGCGGGCCTTGTGTACATGCGCGGCGTCCCGCTCATGATGGGCATGGCGATGATCTCGGTGGGCTGGAGCCTGGGCGGAGGCGCCGCGCAGATTCTGTTCGCCCTGTTCGGCGAGCAGGTGTTCCACCGCGGCGCGAGCGGCATCGGTTCCCTCTGGGGGTTCGCCGGCATCGGCCTGTTGATCGGTGGCGCCATCGGCCACATCACCGGCCGCTCGGTGAGTTTCGCCGGCTACAAGCGCACGGTGACGCTGTCGTACCTGTTGCACGGCGCGGCATACATGCTGTTCAGCCAGGCGGAATCCTACGCCGCGGCGCTCGTGTTCATGATGTTCTCGCGCGTGGGGATGGCGGTGACCAGCGTGCTCAACAACGCGCAACTGCTGCGCCATACGCCGGACCAGTTCCGCGGGCGCGTGTTCAGCACCATGGAATCCATCCGCTGGAGCGTCATGATTGTGTCGATGTCGGCGGCGGGGATCGCGTCGCAGTACGTGGGACCGCGCACCATCGGGCTGGTGGCGGGGGCTTTCGGATCGCTGACCGCAGTCGTGTGGGCGTGGATGGATTGGCGCGGGCGCCTGCCGGAGCCTTCAGCGCCCCCCGGCACGCGCTTTCCTGGCGCCCCGAATCCGGTAGAGACCCAATAAGCCCAAAACCAGCACGACCGCATACCCGAGTGCCTGTGCCACGAGGATATAGGCAAGTGCGGCGTTGCGGTCGATTCCAAACGGCGGCAGAATGGTTACCGCCGCAAACTGGTAAATTCCGACATAACCCGGAGTCGCGGGCAGAGCGCTCCCCAATCCCATGCCGGCCAGCAGCAACAACGCCACGGGAAAAGTCATGTGAATTTCGAACCCGCGCGACGCCACCATGGTGCTCACAGCGTCCATCACCCAGATCAGCACCGTGAGCAGCGTAAAACTCAACAAGCGTCCCGCATGGTGGAAGACGCGCAGACCCAACAGGATCTGCCCGGCGAACCCCAACAGACGATCCCGCATCCCGCCGGGCAGAGGCGTCCGCCGGAGCACCTTCTGAATCAGACCTTCGGCATGGGGCAACACCACCACCATCAACGCTCCCAGGGCGGCGATCACCGCCGTGGAGCGCCCAACCTGATCCATCCACGCCGGCTTCGGGCTCACCTGTAGCAGCACCACCGAACCGCAGAGCACCAGCGCGATGGCATCCATCAGCCGCTCGGTCAGCGCGGTGGTCAGTACGTAAGTTTTGCTCAGGGCCGATTGATCGCTGATGATGAAGCTGCGCACCACTTCCCCGGCCCGGGCGGGCAGAAAACTGTTGCCCATGTAACCCGCCATGGTGGCCCAAAATACCGTGCCCACGCGGAAATGCCCGCGCGCGTTGAGCAGCACGCGCCAGCGTATCGACCGCACGAAATAGTTGATTACCGACATGGCAGCGCCCGCCGCCAGGTATTGCCACCGCGCGCCCAGGACGATCTGCCATACGCGCCGCCATTCCACGCCCCGCAGCGCGTAGTAGAGCAGAACCGCAGCCAGGCCGCCGGCCAGAATCCAGTACCAGGGGCTGGGCCGTGTTCCGCCCTCCGCCGCGTTGACTTCGACGGTTTGCGCCTCCGGCGCGCCGGGAATCAGAAGAACCTCCGGTAGTGCGCTTGCGCCGCAATCAGGTCCGGCGGACAACCTGTATGCCAGGCCCATTGGTCCCGCCGCGGTTCGCCTTGCACGTAGCGGAGGGCGGGGTTGGGCGGCCCCAGCAAGCGGCAGCGGTACACCAAAGAAATGAAATGGCCGCGTTCCCGGCGATCGGGGTCGATGGCCGGCTCGACGGCAATCGGCTGCGGATCGAATGCCACTTCCGCCCCGAGTTCCTGGCGGGCGGTGGCGCGGATACGGTCCTCAGCGGTTTCTTTGTAGCGAATGATGCCACCGGGAACGTGCCAGCCGGCCCCGTAGGTCTCATCCTGCCGCCAGGTGAGCAGCGTGCGGCGGCGATCGTCCTGGATCAGGAGATCCACGTTCACTATCGGCGTGAAGCGGCTGAGGAACAGGAAGAACTCCAGCGGCAACCCGTCGACGGGCTCCCCCACCCAGGCGTCCAGCGCCGCAAAGGCTTGCTGATGAATCTCTTTCACCACTCTGGTTACGATGATACAAGATCCCTTCGCCAGCCCGGCGGCCGGCCCTTCCAAAACCGGCGCGGAGTGGAAGCCAGTCGCGACCACGGACCGACCCGGGCACCTAACTAGTTTCTGTCGCGAAACTCGGTCTCCGCGCGTAAGACCGTTCCCGACCCAGAGGGTACCCCAGTCGCGGCTCTGATGCGAAGTCTCGTAGTGTCAACGCGGGGCTCAGAGCCACCACCGCGGTACCCTCTGGGTCGGGAGTGGTTGCTGCTCCGCCGCACGGCAGTTTCGCGACAGAAACTAACTAAACGCCGCCGGTCACGACATGCCGCGCACGAGCCCCCGGTGTGATTCTCGGACTTGCTGAGATTGTACGTGCCGGGGGCGCTCTGGTCAATGCCGCTTACTTTGGATCGCAGCGACCATTCTGCACAAATTGTGGGGCAGCCAATCCTGGCTGCCGCCGGCTTTTAGCCGGCGATTCCCGGGTACGAAGACTCGCGCATCGCCCGAAAGAGCCGCCTGAAAGGCGGCTGCGGGCAAAATTGCCCGCGCCACAACTAATGCAGACTGTGCGGCATTGCCAAAGTAAGTGGCATTGGGCGCTCTGGTTGCGTATGGCATTATGGCGGCCTGAAAGATGACCTTTTCCCTTCCAGAGCCCTTGGCGGCGGAGTTGCTCAAGAGCGTTTCCCCGCGGAACCGGTCCCGTTATGTGGCAGAGGCGCTCATGGCAAAACTGCAAATGCAAGATGAGGAGCTGGCTCGTGCGTGTGACCTGCCAAATCAGAATCAGGATATTCTCTTGATCGAGCGGGAATTCGACGCCATATCCAGCGATATAGCGGAGCCCTGGAACAATGCCCCGGCGCGGTGAAGTGTGGTGGGTGCGGCTGGACCCCACGTTGGGTTCGGAGATTAACAAGACGCGGCCATGCCTGATCCTCTCCACCAACATAGTCAACGATCGCCGCCGCACGGTAGTTGTAGTCCCACTTTCGACCTCGCCACACCCTGGTCCGCCCCTGCTCGTCCCGGTTAATTGCGCCGGACGTGTAGTGGCCGATGCCCTCCTGTATGGCGAGAGCGGAAGACGGAAGACATATCTATCCACTGCGAGCCTGGGTGATCATGCCCAACCACGTGTCTGTACTGCTTCGGCCCGAGACCTCCCTGCCCGTGATTACGCGCTGGTTGAAAGGCTCCACCGCACGACAAGCCAACCTCATCCTAGGCCGAACGGGG
Source organism: Candidatus Solibacter sp. (assembly GCA_017883345.1). Classification (GTDB taxonomy): domain Bacteria; phylum Acidobacteriota; class Terriglobia; order Bryobacterales; family Bryobacteraceae; genus Solibacter. Next base: position 4,020 of record JADGNT010000192.1, read on the forward strand.
TTGGTCTTCTGGCAGGATGAATCCTTCGACCATCGCGTGCGGGATGAAGTGGAGTTGGAGCGTATCGTTCGCTATGTGGAAACCCCGTCGGCGCAGACCTCGCAGCGAATCCAGGCGACTGGCCCTGGTCGAGCGCGCGGTTGGCAGGCGGGGTACCCTCTGGGTCCGCCTGCCCCACGATGGGCGCGAACCGTCGCCAAATGTAGAAACTCCAGTCGACGGCTGAAAGCCGTCCCCAAAGGGGACCCCAGCCAGCATTGGCTGCCCCACTTGCGCGCGCTCCTACGCCAGTCCGGAGCGCACCAGCAGCGCGTTGGGGTCGGGGTCGCGGCCCATGAAGCGGCGATAGAGTTCGGCGGGGTCTTCGCTGTCGCCCTGGGAGAGAATTTCGCCGCGGAAGGCCGCGCCGATCTCGCGGCTGAAGATGCCGCCATCGCGGAAGCGGGTGAAGGCGTCGGCCTCCAACACTTCGGCCCACTTATAGGAGTAATAGCCTGCGCCGTAACCCACCGGCGCGGCGAACAGGTGCGTGAAGGCGGCGATCATGGCGTGTTCGGCGGGCAGCGGGGCGGGGCTGAATTCCTGCAACAGGCGGCGCGTGTAGGCCACCGGGTCGCCATCGCGCCCGGCCTCGTAGGCCACGTGCAGCAGCAGATCGATGAAGCCGAAACCCACCTGCCGCATCTGCGCGTTGGCGGCGCGAAACGTGCGCGCGCGCTTCATCTTCTGGAACAGGTCGTCCGCAATCGGCGCGCCGGTCTCGTAATGGCGCGCGAACAGGTCCAGGGCCTCGCGCTCCCAGCACCAGTTCTCCATGATCTGGCTGGGCAGTTCGACGAAATCCCAGGCCACGTTGGTGCCCGCCAGCGAGCGGATTTCCACGCGGCTCAACAGGTGGTGCAACAGGTGGCCGAACTCGTGGAAGATGGTCTCCACTTCGCGGTGCGTCAGCAGCGCGGGCTTGCCTCCTACCGGGGGTGTGAGGTTGCCGCAGATCAATCCCAGATGTGGGTGGAAGCCATCGGCGGCGGGACCGCCGGTGATCAGACCGTCCATCCACGCGCCGCCGCGCTTGTTTTCGCGCGGGTGCCAGTCGGCATAGAAGCTGCCCAGAAAGGTTCCTTCCTCGTCGCGGACATTGTAATAGTGCACATCGGCGTCCCAGGCGGGGACGCCGGATTCCTCTTCCACCCGGATGCCGTAGAGGCGCTGCACCAGTTCGAAGAGTCCGCCCACCACGCGCTCCATGGGGAAGTAGGGGCGGAGCGCCTCCTCGTCGAAATCGTAGAGCGCGCTGCGTTGCTTCTCGGCGTAGTAGGCGACGTCCCACGGGGCCAACTGGGGCGCGTCCGGGCCTTCCAGGGAGCGGCGGAATTCCAACAGCTCCCGGTTCTCTTCGCGGAAGCGGTGCTCGGTCTTGGTCTTGAGGTCTTCCAGAAAGGCCAGGGCGCGGCCGCCGGTATGCGCCATGCGATCTTCCAGCACCAGGTCGGCGAAGTTGGCGAAACCGAGCAGCGCCGCTCTCTCGCGGCGCAGTTCGACGATGCGCACCAGGATTGGGCGGTTATCGCGATCGCCGGTTGCCCCGCGCACCGCGAAGGCCTCGTAGACCCGGCGGCGGATGGCGCTCTGCTCGAGGTACGTCATCACCGCGAAGTAGTCCGGCGCATGCAGCGTGAAGCGCCAGCCTTCCAGGCCCTTGCGCTGCGCGCTCTCGCGCGCGCTGGCGATGGCCGTGGGCGGCAGCCCGGCCAGGTCGGCTTGGTTGGTAAGCACGAGTTCGAACGCGTTGGTGGCGTCGAGAACGTTCTCGGCGAACTTGGTGGTGATCTGCGTCAGTTCGACGTCGATCCCCTCCAGGCGCTTTTTGCCGGCGGGTTCCAGATCGGCGCCGTGGCGGCGGAAGGTGTCGATGGTTTTGTGCAGGAAGCGGCGGCGCGCGCCGCTGAGTTGCCCAGCTTCGGGCGTTGCGGCGTAGGCTTTGATGTTCTTCCACAGGCCGGCGTCCAGCGGAATGCCCGTGTAAAAGGCGCTGACCTCGGGTTGCGCGGCGTTGAAGGCGGCGCGCAGTGCGGGATACGTGGCCACGCTTTCCAGGTGGCGTACTACGCCCATGGCCCAGTCGAGCGGCTCGGTCATCGTGTCCAGCGCGCGCAACGTGTTGTCGAAGGTGCGTTCCCCATCGGGGGCGGCGAGAGAGGCCAGGCGGGTGCGGGCCGCACGCAGCAACTCGATGGCGGCGGGTTGCACGTGCTCCGCGCGGATGCGGTCGAACGGAATACGGAATTCCACGTCAAGAAGCGGGTTGGTGTCGCTGCTGCTCTGCATGACCTTCAAGCGTAACAGGTGGCTGGTACCCGGTACGGGAGCGGCCTAACAAAAACCACAAAACGGTTACCATGGAGAGAGCATGGATTTTAATCCGCACGGGGTGCTGTCCCGGATTCCCGCCGAGCAGCGACTGAATGTATTTGCCCTGGTAATTTACATACCCGATCCGTTGGGGCGTTTTCTCGACGATCTGCGCAGGGACCTGGTGCCAGGGTGTAACCCGCACGCACATGTCAGTGTGCTGCCGCCGCGCCCGCTGGCCGTGGATTGGCAGGCGGCCGGCGAGCAGGTGCGGGTGTGCGCCGGGAACTGGGCGCCGTTCGATATCGTGCTCCAGCGGATTCGCATCTTCCCGGTGACCAACGTGATCTACCTCGAGTTGGGCCAGGGTGAGACGGAGATGTTCCGCATCCACGCGGCCATGAATTCGCAGGCGCTGGAATTCGACGAGCCCTTCGAATACCATCCGCACATCACGCTGGCGCAGGAGATTCCGCCGGGCCAGGCCGCCGCCGTGAACCGCCGGGCACAAGAGCTCTGGGACGGTTACACCGGGCCGCGCAGCTTCCGCGCCGAACGTACGGCGTTCGTGCAAAATACGCTCGGCAACTGCTGGATCGACCTCGCGGAGTTTTCCCTCGGTGCGGTTACCGTCTAGTACATCAACCGACTGATAAACCTCGCCACGTCAGCGCCCCCGCCGCTTCCTGTGCCGGCGGCAACTTCAATGCCTTCAACCGAATGATAAACTTCGCCACGTCAGCGCCCCCGTAGCGTAGCCTTCCAGGCTGCCACCTCGGCATTCGTGCCGAGGTGTTTTCCGGCCACGAATTGAGCCTCAGTCGCTTCCGCCTGCTGCCAGCCCGCAAGTTTTTGAGACGAATGTCCCATTTCACCACTAAACTATTCGAACGAACCTGTCGATGACTATTTCATCTGTGGATACTCTGGCGGTTTGTGATCCCGAACCGGTCGCCATGGAGGGCTTGCGTAGCCTCATGGAATCGATCGATGGACCGCGCGTGGTCGCGGTGGAAACCAATGTGGAAGACGCCGTGACTGCGGTGCGCCAACTCCAGCCCTCGCTTCTGGTTGTGGATAAGGGGTTCGGCGTACCCACCTTGACCAGTTGGGTGCGCCTGCTGAACGCCGCGGAAAAACCGACCGCGGTGATCGTGTGGGGAACCCTGATGAGCGAGTCCGAGGCGCTGCGTTTCCTGCAGGCGGGTGCGGCCGGGGTGATCCGCAAAACTGCGCCCCTGACGGAACTTGCCGGTTGCATCCGGGCGGTCGCGGCGGGAGGAAATTGGATGGAGAGCGACGTGTTGCGCGATCCGCGCTTGCCGCTCCGCACGGGACGTTCCGCGCTCACGCCACGCGAAGTGCAGGTCGTGGATCTGGTGGAGCGCGGATACAAGAATAAGGAGATCGGCCAGAGCCTGGGCATCCGCACCGGCACGGTGAAAATCCACCTGAAGCACATCTTCGAAAAAACCGGGATCCGGGGGCGCTACGGATTGGCCCTCTCCGGGCTCAAGCACAAGGCGTTGTTGACGGCGGGGTAGTCGGCAGCGAGCGCGACATAGAAGTGATGCCGATCCGGGTCCTTGGGTGAGACTGCCAATTCACGCGGACGGGCCTTCACGGGATCTATCCCTGGAAACGATATGTAAGGCTCGACGAATCGGCAGATTGGCTTCGACCGGCGGCGGATTACTGGTGCCATGGGGATGCGCGCCAGCTATCGGTTTTTCTAAACACTGCGTGACAGTTCCCCCACTTTTATGCCGCGCACCCATACAGTCGCCAGCGGGCGCTCGCCACAGTGCTATGCTGAATCATTGACCCGCCTAGTATTGTTCTATTTGCCACTGCTGGGCCTTGTGGCATCCAACGCCGCCGCCCAGCCCACTGTCCTGTTGGACGCCATGTCCCAGGAACTAAACCGCAACTTC
>JADGNT010000193.1 GCA_017883345.1 Candidatus Solibacter sp.
CCTTGAAAGCTTAACGGTGGTTCCCCTACGTGGAGGAGACCGACGGGAAGATCTTCCGTTCGAACGGATAATCGCCGGTGGTGTTCGGATAGCGCCTATCGCCGCCCCATCGGATACAGAGGTTGTGAATCGAAACGAGGGGACGCTCGATGTGCTCAAGGTAATAAGCACTGCTCCTACGTCTTCGTAGATTCCAACCAAATCACTGGCGGCCGGAATACGCCCGGCAAAAACCCGCAAGCCCCGGCCGCCGCAACGTTTCTGAAAGACCTTCTCGCCAAGCCGAAAGTGTATCTCTCTCTTTCTCTCTTCTTCTTCTCTCCGGAAACCTCCCCGCAAGCCATTGATTCTTCGTCGCAGCACCGTAGCGTAGCCTTTCAGGCTGCCATGCCCCCATTCTTGGGGGCATTCTTCCGGGTTTCCCATCCCATTCCACCACGGACCCCGTCCGTTGCATTGAACTCTGCGCTTATCTCTGCGATCTCTGCATCTCTGCGGTGAATTCGCATTCCGGTCCGATCCGGGCGCCCCTACTGCACCAACATCACCGGAGCCTGCCAGAACGCCGCCTTCTGCCCCGTCGTATCCACTACCGTTACCTGACAGTTGTATCTCCCCGGCTGTAACTTATTCAGCGCCAGGCTGAACCCCAGCGGCACCGCCTTCGACTTCGGGTCCATCCCTTCCGTCACCGGCAGCGGCGGCGTCTCGAACGCCTTCGTCTGCCCCCGATAGAAGGTCACGAAGGCCACCAGCGGCTGCATCGCCGTCACGCCACGCTCATAGGCCTGCAAATACACATACATGTCGCGGCTCCGGCTGAATACCCGCGTCACGCTCGGGATCAGCTTCTGCCCGTTCTGGATCAGCGGGTTCACCGCCGGCATCTTATCCTTGCCCGCCGTGAACAGCGAGTCCCGCATATCCACGCGCTGCCCGCTCAACACCACGGAGCTGATCGGGATCCGCTTCAGTTCCTTATTCAAGTTAGGCACCACAAACTTATTCAGATAAGTCCCGATCCTCCCCGTCTCATCGTCGCGCGCCAGAAACTTCAAGCTGTAAGTTCCCGGCAGCAGCGTGAACCCGGTGTCATATTGAATCGGCTGCTTCGCCAGTTGCGCCGCTGTCGCCCCGCTCAGCTTGATATCCACCTTGTCCCGTACATTGGCCACCGTGACGTTGTACTCGTCCTTCACTTCGCCGATGAAATCGATCAGCGTGTGCTCCGCGCCGCCCTTCCGCGCCAGCGCCAGTTCGCTCCCCGGAATCTTCGCCACCACCGGCACGAAATACTCCGCCGAGTTCAACTGGAAGTAATTCACCTCCATGGCGATGGTCAGCTCGGTAATCGGGTCGCCCAGCATCAGCGCGTCGATCAGTTGCCGCTCTTTGTCCACCGTGGTGAACTTCTTGAACTCCTTGCCGGCATAATATCCCTGCCGGTAATCCAGCTTCAGCGAGGCGTCCGCCAGCGTGATCTTGATGCGGCGGAACCGCCCGTCCATCGCCGTGTTCGCCGAGTAATACCCAATGATGTAGTAACTCGTGATCGCCTTCTGCGCCTGCACCACGCCCTGCGACAGATCGTTGTTATCCAGCAGCGCCTTGCCGCCCGTATCCGCCGCCAGCGCGTACAGCGTGTCCTGCGACTTCTGGAAGTTATTCGTGTTGGCCATCGCCGACATGCCGGAGTACATGCCGACCCCGCCCGGCGACCCCCGTGTCGCATCCCCCAGCGGCGATTGCGCCACCAGGCCCCGCGCGTCCACCGGGTAGAACGACACGTTCGCCCGGATCGCCGCGTTGGTCGTCGCCTGGAACTGCGCCTGGTTGTCGATCCCGTTCAGCTTCAGACCGCTCGCGAAGTACACCAGCACCTTCTTCTCGTTGAGCTGTCCCAACATCTTGACCGCGGTCTGCAACGCCCCCAACTGCCGGTCCGTCGTAAACAGGTTGAACTCGCTATCGTCCTCGCCGAACGCCGCGCCGGTGTCGGCCGTGCTCTCGTCGTTGGCGTTCTCGTCCAGCCCGGTGTCGGCGATGAAGAGCTTGTTGATCACCGTCTCCAGGTCGTCGCGCTTGTCCGTGAAGTCCTGCAACACCTGCACCGCCGCCCCGTTGAACGCCATGATCGCCATCAGATCCGCCGGCAACATCTGTGTCCCGATGAACTTCATCGCCGCCGCTTCCGCGCGGATCTGGTCCGGCACCGGCATGGCGCTCATATCGAAGTACATCGCCATCAGCCGCCGGTCGCGATACCGTATGTCGCCGGGACGCTCCGGCGTAATCTGGTGCGCCGTCACCCCCGGAACCGCGATCGGGTTTGCGACAGGTGCCGAGGCGGGCGCTGCCGCCGGGACCACCGCCGGCTCGGCCGGTGCGACCATCTCGTCCAGCTTCTGGAATTCGCAGAAGCTGATGGTCTGCGCCACGCCGTCTTCGGTAACCGTGAAATCCTTGGCCGTCAGCCCCTCGACCGGCTTCCCGTTTTTGTCCTTCACCGTCACCGTCTCAATCACCAGTTGTGTGTTGGCCTGAAACTTGACGGTCCCGTTGGCGGCGGTCTGCGGGGTCTGCACAGAGGTTTGACCAGACTGTTGCGCCCCGGCCAGCAGCGCGAAAATCAGTGCCATGGAAATTGCTTTCATGCTTAGAACCTCCACCGCAAGGTTGCTTGCAGGCTACGCATGGCGTTGGCCGTGACCGGCAGTCCGAATTGCGAACTGCTCACCACCGTGTTCCAGCTCGGATACGTGACGTGATTGAGCGCGTTCGTGGCATCGAATCGCAGATCGAGATTTTCCGCGAACGTGCGCCCCAGCGACGCGTTCAGGGAGAATTGCGCGGGGCCCACAATCGAGTTTCTCCCCGCCGAGCCCCACTGCCCCGTCTTCGGCGCGGTAAACGCCGCCGGATTCAGGTGCCGTCCCGGCGCAGCCGCCTGCACCGGAGCGCCCGTCGTGTCCGGCCGTAGACTCCCAGTCACGCCTGTTCCCTGGACCGCAACCGCATAGATCGGGGTCGCCGGCAGTCCGCTGCCCGTGTTGATCTGGTTGATCAGCGTCCACCCTTTGAACGCCGTGCCCTTCCAGCCGTGCAGCAGCGCTCCGCCGCGCACCCCCACGCCCGACGAGTACTGCGTCTGCAAACTCAACAGGTGCCGCTGGTCGAAGTTCGAAGGACCGCGTTCCGCGCTCAGGTCCAGCCAGTTCTGCGCGATCACGCTGCTCCCCTGTCCCCGGCCGCCCAGCGCCGCGTTGTCATACGAGCGCGCATACGTGTACTGCGCCGTCGCCGTCAATCCGTTGTGCAGCCGCCGCCGCAACTGCAACTGCCCGCTCTCCCGCGTCGAGTTGCCGTTCGAGGTCATATACGCATACCCCGCGGGGCACGAAGGGCATGGGTTGACCGCGCCCGCCGGGTACGTGTTGGGCAGGAATGCCTGCACCGCGCGCGTGCCTTTGATGCCGTTGTACGTCGCCGTCATCACCATCGCCGCCGGCAGATCCATCTGTGCCGAGGCCTGCCAGGTCTGCGCGTTGCCGATGCGGAAATCCGGGTCGATGGCGAAGGTATTCGGCGTTACCCCCGGCGTCAGATTGAACCCGTTGGCCAGCGTCAGCGGATTCAGCGGGCCGTTCTGCACGCTCAGGCTTTTCGAGAGCGGCGATTGCTGCGCCATCTGCATCGCGATGGTATTGTAGACCGACGTGTTGTACGTCACCCCGTAGCCCGCGCGAACCAGCAGCGACGAGCCGAAAATCGGCCGCCAGGAGAGCCCGACGCGCGGCTGCACGCCATGCTTGTCCGGACGCACCAGCGAATCCGGATACTGCCGCCCGGTCAGCGCCCCGCTGGGACTGAGGCCCAGTACCGGCGCCTGCTTCCCAAAGCCCGGCGTGATATCCAGATTCACCAGCCGGCCGTACTTCTCCACGATTGGGCTCGAATATTCCCAGCGCGCGCCGGCGTTCAGCGTGAAGCCCGCGCTCACCCGCCAATCGTCGGTGAAATAAGCGTCGTAGGAGGACGCGCGAAAATACTTGTCGGCGTTGCCGAAGGCGATCGAGCTCGTGTCCGGAGTCCCCAGCAGAAAGTCCGCGAAATCGCTCCCCGTTCCAACCACTCCCACCCCGTTGGCCGTGGCCTGGGTCGCCGCGCCCGTGAAACCGAAACTGCCGCGCGCGTCCTGCTGCGAAAGCAGGTTGAGTTGTATCCGGCGTACGTCGCCGCCCATGGTGATATTGTGCGGCCGCTTCAGCCACATCACCGAATACGAAAGCCCGCTGGTCTGATTGCGCGTGAAGCTTTGCTGCCCGTCGCCCAGCCCCGCAAATCCGCTGGAGAACGAGAGGCTGGGCGGTCCCCAGTTCTGCGGATCCTGATTGTTGCCGCCGATCCCCGCCTCGCCCGATACGTTCGTCTTGTTGGCGAAGTACGGTGTGTTGCGCACCGACATACGGCTGTACTGCGCGCCCAGCGTCCCGTACAACGTCTTGTTGAAGGTGTGCCGCCAGCTTAGATTCAGATTCATCCCCTGGGTGTGGTTGCTGTCCACGAACTGAAAGAGATTCGGATTCTCCGCGCTGGTGCGCTGGTAGCCCAAAGTGCCGTTCACCGAATTGCGCGGGTTGATCATCTTGTTGATGCGCGTCTGTACCCCGTCCGAATCGGCCGTGCCCACCAGCGGAATCTGGTAGTTGTAGCGCGCCGAGGGGTTGAAATTTGGCGACGGATAGAAGTTCAACAACGCCCTGGCCTGTGGCGCGATGCGCGTCACCGGAATCGCGTTGCCGGGGAAGGGCGCGCCGGTGGACGGGTCGATCGCCAGCACGGGATTGCCCAGCGGGTTCAAAGTCTGCGAAAGGTCGCCAACGCGCTCCGCCGCCGTCGGCATCAGGCTGGTTTGCGTGCTGGCGTTGCGGTTGCGCATGCCCTGGTAACCCACGAAGAAGTTCCCGTTGTTGGTGCGGAACAGGTGCGGGATACTGAGCGGGCCGCCGAACGACGCCCCGAAGCGCAAATGGTTGTAGGGCGACCGGGGCGTATCCTGACCGGTGATGGAGAAATTGCGCGCGTTGAGCGCCGAGTTATCCAGAATCGAGCTCAAGTCGCCGCGATACCCCGAGCCCGGTCCCTTGCGGAAGTTGCCGATGGCGCGCCGTTCCACCCCGTTGCTCACGCTGCCGTTTACCAATAAAGCGTCGCTCGCGCCCGGGCTGGCTTCATCGATGCCCGAGGCTGCCGGTTCCGCGGCCGGCGGCTCGCCGGAAGCGTTCAAATCGGCACGTTGGAAACCGGGCCGCGCGTTGGCCGCCGCCGTCGCGGCGGTTGCCGCCTTGGGTCCCTTCTTTGCAGCCGGCGCCTTATCCGGCCTGCCCGGCGCCGGACTGGCAGCCGGGGCGCCCGCCGTCTGCGGGGTCGCAGCCGGCGTGCTTGCCGGCGGCGGAGCAGCCGATGGCGCCGGCGGCGGCGCCGCTGCCTTGATCTCGTCGAACGGCAGAAGCTTCAGTTCCCACTCCGGGCTCGGCGATGCCGGCGCGATGGCCACTTCCTTCTTCAGGGTGGTGAAGCAGAGCATCTCCACCTGCAGGTTCCACACCCCGTCCGCCAGGTCGGCAAATCCATAGATGCCCTGCGGATCGGTCACGGCGACCAGTTTCTTGTCGCCTTGCGTGGCGGTCACCGTCGCGCCGGGGACCGCCAGACCTCCGAACTTCACGATGCCATGATGTTCCGAAGCCGGCAGCAGCGTACACGCCACACTGGCCATGGTCCAGTAAAAGAGAGAATTTAGGATATGCTTCCGTGCCATTCAGTTCGTTTGCTCAGTCGTTTTAGTGTATGACGAACGGAGACCCCATTCCGTTTGAGGGCGATTTTGTCACGTATTATGCCAGCCGCCTGCCGCGGCAGGGGAATACAATGGAGCGCATCATGCAACTTTCGCGACGCCATTTCCTGGCCACCGGCACCGCCCTGCCGCTGCTTGCCGTGCCCCAAGCCTCCCGCCCCGGACAGGCGTGGTATCAGAAGATGCGGCGCTGCGGCCAGGTCAATTTCAACGAGATGGACCCCGGGCGCCTGGACATCGCGCAGTGGGTGGACTACTGGAGCAGCCTCAAGCTCGACGCCCTGCTGCTCAACGCCGGCGGCATCATGGCCTTCTACCCGACGAAAATTCCGGGGCACCATCGCAGCCAGTTTCTGGCCGACGGCGACCTCTTCGGCGATTTCACCAAAGCCGCCAAGGCGCGCGGCATGCGCGTGGTCGCGCGCCTGGACTGCAACCTCGCCTACCAGGAAACCCTCCAGCTTCGTCCCGAGTGGTTCGTGCGCTCGGCCGACGGCCAGCCGGTGAAGCACTCTGAATCGCCATGGCTGTTCCAGACCTGCATGTTCTCCAGCTATTTCACGGAGCAGATGCCGGCCATCATCCGCGAGGTGAACTCGCTCTACGACGTGGATGGCTTCTTCACCAACGGCTGGCCCGGAACCGGCCGCCCGCCTGTCTGCCGCTGCGAGGCCTGCAAGCGGCTGGCCGCCCGCAACACTCCCGCGTTCGCCGAGCAGCACCTGGCGCGCGTGCTGGAAGTCTGGAAGCTGTGGGACAACGCGGCCAAGGAGAAGAAGCCGGACAGCGTGTATGTGGGCAATCTGGGAGGCGGCATCCGCGCTACCACCGACCTGCGGCGGCTCTCCTCGGTGGCGGGCTGGTTCAATGCCGACCATCAGGGCCGCAGCGGCGCCACCCCCATCTGGGACTGCGCGCAACAGGGCCGCGTGGCCCAATCCGTCATGAAGGGGCGCTGCATCACCAACGTGACTGGGAGCTACGCGAATTCCAAGCCCCTGTGGCGGCACACCGCCAAGGCGCCGGCCGAGGCCACCATGTGGATGGCGCAGACCACGGCCAGCGGCATGGTGCCCTGGTATCACTGGCTCGGCGGCGAGCCCGAGGATCAGCGATGGCGCGCGCCGGGACGCGACTTCTTCCAATGGATCGCCAAATACGAGCCGCACTTCATCAATCGCAAACCGGTGGCCACCGTGGGCGTGGTCTTCAGCCAGCGCATGAACGCGCTCTACACCCCGCCCGGCGGCGGCGCGCCCAGCGACTTTCTGCAAGGCATGTACTACGCCCTGCTGGAAGGCCGCTTCCTCTTCGATTTCGTCCACGAGGACGATCTGGACGCCGCCACGCTGAAAAAGTACGCGGCCGTGATCCTGCCCAACACTGCCATCTTGAGCGATGCGCAGTGCGCCCAGTTGCGCTCCTATGCCCGCGGCGGCGGCGGATTGCTGGCCACCTTCGAGACCGCGCACTACGATGGCGCGGGCGCGCGCCGCAACGAGCTCGGCCTCGCCGATGTGTTCGGCGCGTCGTTGCTCTCTGCCGCCGGCGGCGTGGAAGGCCCCAAAGGCAACTCGTACTACGCGCGCATCGAGCAGCGCCACGCCATCCTCGCCGGCTTCGAGGAGACCAACGTGCTGCCCGGCGCCGAATACCGCTTGCCGGTGAAGGCGCGTGCGCCGCAGGCGATGACGGTGGTGCCGCCCTATCCCGCGTTCCCGCCCGAGATGGTCTACACGCGCACCCCGAAGACGGACGAACCCGCTATCGTGATCGCGGAAGAGGGCATGAGCCGGCGCATCTGGCTGCCCGGCGACGTGGAGCGCAGCTTCTGGCGCAGCGGCAACGGCGATCTCAGCCGCCTCTTGCAGCAAGCCATCCGCTGGGTGGCGCGCGACCGCATGCCGGTGCGCGTAACCGGCGACGGCCTGGTGGAACTGTTCGCCTGGGAGACCGAGCCCGGATATGCCGTCCACATTCTGAATTACACCAATCCGAATTTCGCGCTGGGATGGTTTCGGGAGACTTACCCGCTGGGCGCGCAGACCGTGCGCATGGAGCTGCCGGAGGGGGTGAAGGTGCGCAAAGTGCAGGCGCTACGGGCGGGCGCGGAGCTGAAGTATAAAGTCACCGGCCAGACGCTGGAATTCACCTTGCCCGGCGTGCGCGACTACGAGATCGCGGCGGTGACCCGGGGGTAGGGGCACCGTGGAGCGGGCGTCCACGCCTGCCATGCCAGTATTCGTACCGGCATTCTTCGAAGAACGTCGGCAAGGACGCCGACGTGGCAACCGGGGGTACCCTCTGGGTCGCCCTCTGGGTCTGGTCGCTCTACGGATGGTGGATAGGGCGGACTATTTGCGCCGCACTACCCAGAGGGTACCCCGCCTGCCCCACCACGGGAATCTGCA
>JADGNT010000194.1 GCA_017883345.1 Candidatus Solibacter sp.
AGGCAGCGGGTTGGAGGGCCAAAAAAGTAACGGCCCCGAGCTGGGTACTCGGGGCCTGCACTCAGAGGGTGGCGGTGGGAGGGGACTCACCGCCAGGATGCTGTCTGTGTTGAATTCAGATTAGCAATTAGAGATCTGTTTGTCTAGTGTTTTGGGAAAATATTTTTGAAATATTTTTTTGGGGGTGCCGGCGCCTCTCGAGATTGGAGGGAACTGGCATGAGAGAGCTTGTTCGGAGGCCTCGCATCTTATTGTGCGCGAATGGTTTGCGCGCTGGAATACGCCGGCACCAGCCCCCCAACGGTGCTGTGCGATGGCGTCCCCTAATTCGCCACGCCGATCAGCGGATCGGGGGCCTTCCGTGCCGGGATGGGACTCGGGTCGCGCGCTGGTTGGGGACAGCGCGGTTGCCGGAGACGCTGTAGGGAGTGGCGGCGGTTCCTCAATATTCCGCCGGCATCTGTATATAGCTATTTGATATAGTGCAATCCAGATGCGATCCATTCTGGTCCAACTCGACGACGCTACATACAAAGCCTTGAACCACGTGGCGCCAGCGGCCAAACGGAAGCGGACGGAGTTCATTCGCGCCGCCGTCAAAGAGGCCATTCGAAAACGCGAGTACGCCGACATGAGGGAAGCGTACCGCAAGCAGCCTGACTCGCCCTCCGAGGCTGACTCCTGGTCAAACTGCGAGAAGTTCGAGCCTTGAAACAGTTCGAGATCTGGTGGGCCGATCTGCCCGAGCCCGCCGGCCGCCGGCCGGTACTGTTGCTGACGCGCGATGACGATTATGCCGACCTGAATGAGTTCATCGTGGCCGAGATCACCACCACAATCCGCCACATTCCGGTCGAAGTGCCGCTCGGCAAGCGGGACGGGCTCCCGGCCCCCTGTGTAGCCAACTGCGATAACCTGCGGACAGTCACCCGGGATATGCTGGGCGAGCGCATTTCCAAGCTGGCGGCATCCCGAGTGGTGGAAGTAAAGCGCGCCGTCGGCCACGCTCTCGGCTGGGAAGAGCTGATCGACGCTAGTGATCCCGCTCGGTGATCAGGTCGGTGACGGCGAGCAGGGCGCGCTGGTAGGGGGACTCGGGGAATTCGCCGATGGTTTGGCGGGCTTTGTCGGTGAAGGCTTGCGCGCGCTCTTTCACGCGCGCGATGCCCTGGTACTTTTCCAGCAAAGCCAGAATGCGTTTGAACGGGACGTGCTGGTAGCTGCGATCGCGCAGAATGGTTTCCACCAGGGCGCGCTCGCCGGCGGTGGCGCGCTCCAGAGCGTACACCAGGGGGAGCGTCACCTTGCCTTCGCGGAGATCGCCGCCCACCGGCTTGCCGAGGGTCTTCTCGCGGGCGGTGAAATCCAGGACGTCGTCCACCAGTTGGAAGGCCATGCCCAGATTCCAGGCGTACTCGCCGAGTTTTTCCACTGTGCCCGGATCGGCGTGTCCCGCCATGCCGCCCAGGCGGGCGCAGACGCTGAACAGGCAGGCGGTCTTGCGGTCCACCAGTTCCATGCAATCGGCTTCGGTCACGTCGATGCGGCCAATGCGTTCGAGTTGCAGAAGCTCGCCTTCCACCATCATCTGGGTAAGGGGGACCAGGAGGTCCAGCACCTCGAAGCTGCGCTCACGCAGCGCGATCTGGAAGGCTTGCATGTACATCCAGTCGCCGGCCAGCACGCAGGTATGATTGCCCCACTGCACGTTGGTGGAAGGACGGCCGCGGCGGGTCTCCGCCGTATCGATGACGTCGTCATGCACCAGGGTTGCGGCGTGGATCAATTCGACGACGGCTCCCAACTGGATGGCCGAGGGTCCGCCGTTGCCGACCAGTTTGGCGGAGAGCAACAGCAGGGCGGGGCGCAGGCGTTTGCCGCCGGACGATTGCAGGTACTGGCCGATGGCGGTGACGGCGTCGACCGACGCCACCGATTCCACGGTGATCTTCTTTTCGACCTGGTCCAGGTCGTCCTGGATCAGGTCGAAAATCTCCCGAGCTGTCAGCGCCTGTCCCAGCTTGCTCAAACTCATGTAAGTTAACCAGTTTAACTGGTACCAGTCTGCCCGCGCAAACACAGGGCGCGGAAATTACGGGTGGTACATGCGGCGATGGCCTCCGGAGTGACGCCGCGCACGTCCGCCAGACGGCGCGCGGTGTCTACCACGAAGGCCGGTTCGTTGCGTTTTCCGCGATGCGGCACGGGGGCCAGATACGGGCAATCGGTCTCGACGAGGAGACGGTCTTCGGGGGCGATTCTGGCGGCTTCGCGCAGGGATTCGGCTTTGGGGAAGGTCAGCACGCCGCCGAAACTCAAATGAAAACCCGCGTCCAGGGCCTGGCGCGCCTGCGCGGCGTCGCCGGTGAAGCAGTGCATGATGCCGCCATATGGCAGGCAGGTGCCCAAGGAAGTCACCTGCGCCATGGTATCTTCCCAGGCTTCGCGGGTGTGGATCACGATGGGCTTGTGGAAGTCGGCGGCGATCTCCAACTGGCGATCGAACACGGAGCGCTGCACCTCGCGGGGAGAGAAATCGTAATGGTAGTCCAGGCCGATTTCGCCGATGGCCAGCACTTTCGGATGGCCGGCCAGATCGCGCAGGCGCGCGAAGGTGTCCGGCGTGGCTTTGGCGGCGTCGTGCGGATGCACGCCGATGGTGGCGTAGATGAAGGGGTATCGCTCGGCCTGCCGGATGGCGACATCGAGATCGCCGCCGGTACCGATGGCCATCATCAGCTCCACGCCGGCGGCCAGGGCGCGCTCGATGACCTGCGCGCGGTCGGGATCGAACTTTTCGTCGTCGAGGTGACAGTGCGTGTCCACCAGGCTCACTTCAGGCAGGCTCACTTCAGGCGTGCTCCGACCGGGATATCCTCGTGGAAGCCGGCCAGGACGGGCTTGCCGCCTTCCACCGACGCCGCCACAATCATACCGTTCGATTCGATGCCCTTCAGCTTGCGCGGCTGCAAATTCGCCACGATGACGACCTTGCGGTTGAGCAGTTGCTCCGGGGTATAGGCTTCGGCGATGCCGGCCACGATGGTGCGGGGTTCGGCTTCGCCGATGTCCACCTTCATGTGCATCAGCTTGTCGGAGTTCTTGACGCGCTCGGCGAATTTCACCAGGCCGACGCGCAGGTCCACCTTGGCGAAGTCGTCGACGCCGATCTTCTCGCCCGCGGGCTCCGCCGCCGCCGGCTTCTTGCCGGGCATGTTGCCCAGCAGGGCGTTCTGTTCGGCGCTGACCTTTTCTTCCAGCGCCCGCATGGACGCTACGGCTTCCTTCAAATCGATGCGCGGGAAGACGGCGGCGATTTCGCCGATCTTCTGGCCGGGTTCTAGCGTGCCCCATTCGAGGGTTTCGAAGCGCACCGACTCGATGGATTCGGGCATGCCGAGCTGCGCCCAGATCTTGGGGGCGGATTGCGGCAGCACGGGACTGAGCAAGGCGGCCGCAATGCGCAGGCTCTCGGCGGCGGTGTAGAGCGTGGCGCTCAAATCGGTCTGCGAGAGCTGGTCGATCTGCCGGGCCAGCTTCCAGGGCGCTTTTTGGACGATGTACTTGTCGACAGCGGAGATCAGTGCCCACACGGCTTCCAGGCCCTTGGAAAACTCGAAAGCGTCGAAGTGCTTCTGTACCGCGGCCACGGTTTCGTTCGCCAGCCGAGCGATTTCCGGATCGCTGCCCTCGGGGATTTCGTCGCCGCGGTACTGATGGATCATGGTCAGGGTGCGGCTGGCGAGGTTGCCGAGGCCGTTGGCGAGGTCGGAATTGTAGCGGCCGATCAGCGCGTCGTAGCTGAACGTGCCGTCCTGTCCGAAGACGATTTCGCGCAGCAGGAAGTAGCGCAGGGCGTCGGCGCCCATAACCTGGCGGATAGGTTCGGAGCGCACGATGTTGCCGCGGCTCTTGCTCATCTTGTCGTTTTCAAACAGCAGCCAGCCGTGGGCGAAGACCTGCTTGGGGAGCGGCATGCCGCCCGCCATCAGGAACGCCGGCCAGAAGACGGCATGGAAGCGCGCGATTTCCTTGCCGATCAGGTGCAGGTCGGCGGGCCATAGCTCTTCACCATCGAGCCCCTCGCCGTCGACCGCGCTCATGTAGCCGATGAGCGCGTCGAACCAGACGTAAAAGACGTGCTGGCCTTCCACCGGCAGTGGGATGCCCCATTTGAGCGTAGTCCGGCTGATGGAAAGATCGTTCAGGCCCTGGCGCACGAAGGCGAGCACCTCATTGCGGCGCGTCTCCGGCTGAATGAACTCGGGGTGGGTTTCGTAGAGAGCGATCAGCTTATCGGTGAAGGCCGAGAGCTTGAAGAAGTAATTCTCCTCGGTGACGGTCTCGGTGGGGCGGCCGCAGATGGGGCAGGGATCGCCGGGCTTGGCCTCGTTGGCGTAGAGTTCGTCGGAGACGCAGTACTGGCCGGTGTAGCTGCCCTTGTAGACGTACCCGTTGTCCATGCAGCGCTGGAAGAGAGCCTGCACCACTTTGTGATGCCTGGGGTCGGTGGTGCGGATGGTGCGGTCCACGCGGATGTTGAGCTTCTCCCACTGCGCGCGGAATTCGGCGGAGATGGTGTCGGTGAACTCTTGCGGCGATTTGCCGGCGGCTTCGGCGGAGCGCTCCACCTTCTGGCCGTGCTCATCGGTGCCGGTGAACATCACGGCGTCATAGCCCTGCATGCGTTTGAAACGCGCGATGGTCTCGGCGGCCATGGTGGTGTACGTGTGCCCGATGTGCGGAGCGGCGTTCACGTAATACAGGGGAGTGGTCAGGTAGTATTTCATCTGGATAGTTTCAAGTAAGCGTAATTGGCTTCGGCGATGATGTGCTTGAGCGCCACGCCGGTTTGCGCGGCCAGGCGGCGGCAGTCCTCGTACTCGGGGGCATAGCTGCCCTCGCTGGAAACCTTGATGCGGACCTTGCCGTGGGGCGTATCGACCTCGGTCCAGGTGCGCGCCTGCACGCGGCGCTCGGCGGGATAGATGCGCACGCCGAGGGTGGAAGTCTCGGCGAAGATGAGTTGCGCGATGGCCTCGCGGTGCTCCGGTTTGGCGACGGCGCGGAGCAGCGTGCCGGCGCGGCCCTTCTTCATTTGCACCGGTTGCAGCGACACGTCGAGCGCGCCGAACTCCACCAGGCGTTCGGTGGTGTAGGCGAGCACCTGCGGGTTGAGGTCGTCGATATTGGCCTCGATCACGCAGACGGAGAGGGCTTCATCGGCGCCGGTGGGTTCGCCCAGGATGACGCGCAGCACGTTGGCGTGGTCGGGAAATTCGTGATCGCCGGCGCCGTAGCCCGTGGCGGTGATCCTCATGGGAGGCAGCACGCCGAAGCGGGTGGCCAGGGTGACGGCCACGGCGGCGCCGGTGGGCGTGGTGAGTTCGAGCGCGGGACCGCGCGCGTAGATGGGCACTCCGGTGAGCAGCAGCGCGGTAGCGGGAGCCGGCACGGGAAGCACGCCGTGCTCCGTGCGGACGGTGCCAGAGCCCACATTGAGCGGCGAGCAGACCACGGTTTCGATTGCCAGCAGGTCGAGCGCGACGGCGGCGCCCACGATATCGGCGATGGAATCGGCGGCGCCCACCTCGTGGAAGTGGACCTTCTCGATGGGCACCTGGTGGACCTGCGCCTCGGCTTCGGCGAGTCTGCGGAAGACGCGGATGGCGGTGCTCTTGGCGGGTTCGGCCAAGTTCGCCCGCTCGATCATCTTGATGATGGGAGAGAGGTGGCGATGGGTCTGAGTTTCCTCCACCGCTACGCGGTACTTGGTGGCGCCGATGCCAGAGCGCCGCACCTTTTCGAAAGACACCACGGCTCCGGCATCGAGCGAAGCGATCGCGTCGGTGATGGCGGCTTGATCGGCGCCGGCATCGGCCAGGGCGCCAACCAGCATGTCGCCGCTAACCCCAGAGAATGCGTCCAGATAGCAAGTAATAGGCACGAACCTACATTGTAACGGGTTCAAGGCCCTTCACCGGAGAGACGCTGCGCGCCGGGAAGAAACGAATTGGCCGCCGATGAACGCCGATGAACGCGGATAAAACATTGCTGTTTGCTTATCCGCGTTTATCGGCGTTCATCGGCGGCCTGATGCTGGTTACTTTTTCTTCCTCAGGTAGATGGTGCCGTTGTAAGTCTTGAAGGTGGCTTCCGTGCCGCCGCCGTTGATGGTGCCGGTAATGGTGCGATCCATCTTCACCTTGAATTTGCCGTCGGCCGTGTCATTCTTCTGCGTGATGGCTCCGCCGGCGCCGAGTTTGAAATCGAAGTCGCTATAGATTTCTCCGTAATCGGTGCGCAGTTTCACGTTGGCCTTGAAGTCCGCCGGAAGAGTCACGTCGATCGTGCCGTTCATGCTGCTGAAGGAGAGCGGCTTGTTCGCGTCCACAGAGTCCATGGTGACCTTCATGGCGCCGTTCATGGTGTTCGCCAGCACCGAACCGGATACGTTGTTCAACGTGATCTTGCCGTTGTGGTTGGTGATGTCCAGTTCGCCCTTCACGCCTTCCACGGCGATTTCACCGTTCATGGTGCGCAACGCCAGCGAGGTATCTGACGGCACGGAGACCACCAGGTCCCCGTGTTGCGCGCGCTGCATGCGCACGGTGATGACGTTGTTTTCCTCTTCCACCTGAAGACCCCGCGGCGGAAGATCGAGACGCCGCATGCCGTCGGCCGCCTTGTCGGGGACCGCTTTGCCGGGTTTCACACCGGACTGGCCGCCGCCGCGCGCCTCCACGATCACTTCCTTGCCTGGGTAGGTTTTCACCGTGATCGATCCCCCCATCAGGCTCACATTCACCTTGCGCGCGTGCGTGGTATCGCGAGCGGGTACAACCACCCGTTCGCTAGTGGCATCCTGTGCCAGGCCGAGTGAACAGACCATCAGAGTCATGCCCAAAAGGGCGCTATTTCGCTTCATGGTATTTTCCTTTTCAGATCGTTCTGGAGTGCAGCCGGATGCTGCCGTTCAGCGTGTCGAAGGACAGTTCCGGTCCGCCCTTGCCTGCGCGCCCGGTCGTCTGCCGGTTCGAGCGGTAGACAAATTTCCCGTTGACGCTATCCCCGGCGGCTGCCGTTTGGGGCAGCGCCGCCACTTCGAAATCCGTATAGATGCCGCCGTTGAGCTTCTTGAATTTCAGGTCGGCGTTCAGCCCATTCTGGAAGTAGACGTCCACCGATCCGTTGAGCGTCTTGAACTGTGTGGCCTTGGACGGATTCTTGCTGAACGTGACTTTCACCTTGCCGTTGAGCGTGCTGACCAGCCCCGAGCCGGCCACGTCCTCCATCTCGATAGCGCCGTTCAGCCCGTGGATGTCGTAGTCGCCGGTGGTCTTCTTTACTTGTATGTCGCCGTGATTCACGCCTTTCAGCACGAGTTCAGTGTCATACGGTACCTGGACCTCGAAATCGAACACCACCCGATACCCGTAGTAGTTATCGCCGCGGTAATTCGTGCCGTTGGCACTGCGGAACGGGCCGTCCTCGTAGAGCCGCACGAAGTTGCCCTGCTGCGACATGTCCATTTTGACGTCGCGCTTGGCCTCGGCCATGGCCTCATTCGAATCGGCGTAGATATGCTTTTCAATCGACACCTGCAACTGCGAGCCAGCGTAGCCCGTTATGTGAATAAAGCCGTGGATATTGTCCACCAGCAGCTTCCTAGCGCCGGACCCGGCGGCGTCGAAGGTGCGCTTGAGCGTCTCCTTCTCGTCGAGCTTCCAGCGGTGGTCGTCGCCCCAGCCGCCGGCCGCCAGCGGCAAGGCCGCGAGGGCCAGAATGAATGCCCTTCTCATCGTTCCGCCTCCATCTTGTGCAGGGCCCAGGCGGCGCGCTGCCGCACCATTTCATCCATTTGCGTGTCCCGGGAAATCCGCGCCAGGCCGGGCGCGGTGGAGCGCGCGTTCCATTGCACCAGCATGTCGACCAGCGCGATCTGCACCAGCGGCGATTCCTGCGCCGGGATGGCATTCACCATGGAGCGCGCCACTTCCGGGTCGGCGGCGAACTTCTGGAGCGCGTCCACCGCGGAGAGCCGCACGTTGACGTTGCTGTCGTGATTCACCACCTGGAGCAGGGCGTCAAGCACCAGCGGGTCGGGTGGCGCGATCTTCTCGCTGTAGGTGACCCCCCGCATGCGCGCGCTGGGCGATTGCTGCTGCAACATGGAGAGCGCCACCAGTTGGTGCAGGTTCTCCACCTGTGCGCGGAGTTGCGCCATCTCGGGATTG
>JADGNT010000195.1 GCA_017883345.1 Candidatus Solibacter sp.
CCCACGGCCCAACGATCCGGCATCGCCGACCGGCTCACCCTGCCAGGCCGTTTCCTGCCCGAACGTATCCCTACAGATCCCCCAGTGTCTGAATTGCAGCTGCGTTGAACCAACATCTTCGCTCGAATCGGCTCCTGGAGTTATACTGTGCTTCCCGGAGGCTCCCATGAAATCTCTAGTCTTGTTGCTGGTATCGTTCACTCTCTGCGCGGCAGAGAAGATCGACATTCTGCGCGACGAGTTCGGCGTCCCCCACATCTACGCGTCCACCGCCACCGGCGCCGCTTTCGCCTCTGGCTACGCCCAGGCCGAAGACCGCCTCGAAGAACTGCTGCGCAATTACCGCAAAGCCGAAGGCACCATGTCGGAAGCTTTCGGCCCCGAGTTCGTCACCCACGATTACCGCCAGCGCCTGTGGCGTCACCGCGACGTGGCCCGCCAGCACTATGCGGAACTGGCGCCCAACCTGCGCGCCATCTGCGAAGCTTACCAGGCCGGCATCAAAAAGTTCATGCAGGAGCATCCCGAGCAGGTTCCGGCCTGGGCGCCCAAACTCGAACCCTGGCAGATCGTCGCGCTCGGCCGCTTCATCATCTGGAGCTGGCCCGAAGGCGAAGCCGCCGGCGATTTACTGCGCGGCGGCGTGCAGCCCGACCCCGTGGCGTACCACGGCTCCAACGAAATGGCGCTTGCGCCCTCGCGCACTGCCCTCCACGTTCCCATCGCCGTGATCGATCCGCACCTCACCTGGTACGGCGAAGTCCGCTTCTACGAAATGCGCATCTACGGCGGCGACCTGGCTTTCTCCGGCGCCGCCATTCTCGGCCAGCCCTTCCCCTCGCTCGGCCACAACCGCTTCCTCTCCATCGCCATGACCACCGGCGGTCCCGACACCTCCGACGTCTACGAAGAAGAAGTGCGGGACGGCAAGTACAAGTTCAAAGACGAGTGGCGCGCGCTAGAGGTCCGCACCGAGCGCATCGCCGTCAAGACGGGCGGTGAGATCAAATACCAGGACGTGCGCATCGAATCCACCCACCACGGTCCGATCGTCGCCCACAAGAACGGCAAGGCCTACGCCGTCGCCATCCCGTACGCCAACGAATTCCGCCTGCTCGACACCGCTTGGAAGATCGCCACCGCGCGGAATCTCGCCCAGGCCAAACAGGCGCTCAGCGGGCTGCAATACATGGCGCAGAACATCATGATCGCCACCGTCGATGGCGATATCTACTATGTACGCAACGGCCGCGTCCCGGTGCGCCCCAACGGCTGCGATTCCTCGCGCCCCATGTCCGGTCCAGCCGGCGCGTGCGAGTGGCAGGGCATACACCCGTTCGAAGACCTGGTGCAGATCGCCAACCCGCCGCAAGGCTACATGCAGAACTGCAATACGTCGCCGTTCAACATGATGAAGGACTCCCCGCTGGTCCCGGAGAAGTGGGCCGCGCATCCCTATGTCTACAACGAGACGCGCCGCCCGCCCAGCCAGCGCGCCGCCATGGTGCTGGATCTGCTCGATGCCGCACACAACGTCACCGCCGAACAGGCCATCGGCATCGCGTTCTCCCCGCAGGTCTGGCACGCCGAGCTGTGGCAGGAGCGCATCCGCCAAGCCGCTCCCGATCACGAGGTTGCCAAACTGATCGCCGGCTGGAACCGCCGCAGCGACGCCGATTCGCGCCCCGCGCTGGCCTACTACGCTTTCAAGATGGCTCTCGGCGGCGCTGCGGCGCGTGCCACGGAACCGCCCGCCACGCTGACCGACGACGCCATCCGCGCCGCGCTCGATCAGGCCGCGCGGCGTCTGAAGTCCGACCTCCCCGCCGATGCCGTGTTCGGCACGCTGTTTCGCGTGGGGCGTAAGGACGCGACACGCACTTTCCCCGTGGGCGGCGGCTCGCTCGCCGAAGCCGGCATGGCCACACCGCGCGCCATCAATTTCAGCCCGCGCGGCAAGGAAATGGTGGGCCACACCGGTCAGACCTCGACGCAAATCGTGATCCTGACCAAGCCGCCGCAGTCCTACATGGTCCTTCCGCTGGGCGAAAGCGACCACCCCGATTCGCCTCACTATGACGACCAGGCCGAGAAGTTATTCAGCAAGAGCCGCGCCAAGTCGACTTATTTTCTGAATCGGAAAGAACTGGAGAAGCACGTCACCGCGAAGAAGGGACTCACTTACTGACGCGTCGAGACGGTCCCGCCGCCGTTAGCAGCCGCCACGCGCTGCTGCCAAATCGGCCTCATAAAATCTTTTTAATCGTGCAACGGGCTTTCCCGTGCTACAAATTGAAACACGTGAGTGTCGGTTTTGCGTCGATATGTATAGGTAAGGGGATGTCATGAGCGACCAACGATACGTCGAGATCCCGGGAAGCAAGACCCACGAGCTTCCCCCGCTGTTGCTGCACGGCGCCACGCACTGCGCTACCGACCTGACTTCCGTCATGCTGGAAGCCGAGGACATGCTGGCTTCCACCGATGCCGGCGAGGAAATCCTCGAGCGGCGCAAACTGGACCTCGCCCTGCAACTCACCCAACAGTACAAAGGACTGCTTTCGCACTGGTTCTGGGGCGACAGCGTGATCGAATGGATCCGCCAGTGTGAGATCACCTTCGAGAGCGAAGGCGTGCTGCGCAAGCTGCTCCACCCCGATGTCTGGCCGCATGCCAGCCGCGCCAGCTTCGTCGAACTGCTGCGCGAAAAGGACGTCCCCACTGGCGGCGTCGCTCTGGAGAAGGCCGTCGGACTGCGCCTTACGTTCCGGCAGCCGCCGCCGATCGATTGCTTCTCGAGCCAGTTCCTGTTCTATTTGAATGCGACCGTGGCCGGCACGGCGTACCACGCCTGGTCGCAGTCCCCGGCTCTGTTTCCGCCGAACCGCTTCCACTTCGATGTGCTGGATGTGAGCTGACGCCGTGAGTTGAGTCCAGCATAAACCCCGCCGGCCGCCAGCCGCTATAATCTCTGCATGTACTCGCCTACACGACGCGATCTTCTGGCCGCCTCCGCGCTGCTCTTCGCACGCCGCCTGCGCGCGCTTCCGCTCGCCGACCTCAAACTCGGCATCACCACCGACGAAATCCACGACGACGTCCTCACCGCCGCCAAATTCCTCCAGCAGTACAACCTCCACTGGGCCGAGATTCGCAATATCTGGGGCCCCTACAATACCGCGCAGCCGATGGAGAAGATCCGCGAGGCCGGGAAGATCCTGGACGAGCATGGCATCCGCGTCTCCATCGAAGGCACGGGATTTTTCAAGATTCCCCTTCCGCCCGATACACCGGAAGGCCAGAAGAAACTCGACGCACAATGGGCGCTATTGACCACCGCCATGGAGCGCGCCAAAGCCTTCGGCACCGACAGAATCCGCGTCTTCACCTTTATGCTCGCCAAGGGCGAAACCGCGGACGAGAAGTCCTACGCTCGCGTCTGGGAACTAACCCGCGAAGCCGCGCGGCGCGCCAAAGGCTTTCGCCTCGCGGTAGAGAACATCGGCGGCGGCTACGTCGCCACCGGCGCCGAAGCCGCGCTGCTGTTCAAGAACGTCAAGCAAGACAATATCGGCCTCACCTGGGACCCCAATAATGCCGGTGAGAGCGGCGAGCAATCCTTCCCCGAGGGCTATCGCAAACTCGACCCCGCCCGCATCTTCCACGTCCACCTGCGCGACTACAAGCACCAGGACGGCAAGGTGGTCTGGGCCAGAGTCGGCGACGGCGAGTTCGACAATCTGGGCCAGATCCGCGCGCTCCTCAAGGACGGCTATAAAGGCACCTTCACCCTGGAAACCCACTGGCGGGACCCCAAGGGCAAAATGTATTCCAGCGAGCAAAGCCTGAAAGGCCTGCTGGAAGTCATAGCGAAAGTGTGAACACCATGTCACTCAGCAGCCGCCGAACTTTTCTGGCCGCGTTATCCGCCGCACCGCTGGCCGCCCAATACGTTCCGAAACAATCCGACCGCCCCGAACCGCCCACCGGCGACGAACCGGGTTTCCGTCCTATCTTCGACGGCAAAACGCTCGCCGGATGGGAAGGCGATCCCAAATACTGGCGGGTCGAAGACGGCGCGCTGGTGGGCGAGATCACACCCGAGACGATCATCAAAAGCAATACCTTTATCATCTGGCGGGGCGGCGCTCCCGCCGACTTCGAATTGAAGGCCGACTACCGCATCACCAGCGGCGGCAACAGCGGCATCAACTATCGCAGCGTGGTGGTCACGGACAAGGTGACGCCCACCAACAAGTTCGCCATGCGCGGGTACCAATTCGATATCGACGGACAGAATCGCTACACCGGGCAGAACTACGAGGAGAAGGGCCGCCTGTTCCACGCCCTGCGCGGCCAGGTGACCCACGTCGTGGGCGGCCGGAAACCGATCGTTCTCTCCACCATCGGTGACGCCGCCGCCCTGGCGGAGTTCATCACCAAGGACTGGAATGGAATCCATCTGATCATCCGCGGCAACACGCTAATTCACATGCTGAACGGCCACTTGATGAGCGTCGTGATCGATGACGATGCTCCCAACCGCGCGCTTAAGGGCGAGATCGGCGTGCAGGTACACGTGGGACCGCCCATGAAAGTGGAATACCGCAACTTCCGATTGAAGGAACTGTAGGGCGGCGAAGCAAGAATGCCCCCACGAATGGGGGCATGGCAGCCTGGAAAGGCTACGCTACATCAGGGTCAACGGGTCCACATCGATCACCAGCGCGGTGGCGCCCCATTTGTGCTCTATCGCGAAATTGCGGATCTTCTGCAGTAACTCGTTGAGCGCCTTGCGGCTGGCCGCCTTGATCAGGAACTGATAGCGGTACTCGTTCTTCAGCCGCGGCACCGGCGCCTCCGCCGGACCCATGACGCGCAGTTTCTCCGGCGGCGGATTGAGCAGAAAGCCCAACTCCGTGCTCATCCGCATGGCCATTTCCTTCTTCTCGCTGCGCACCAGCACGTTGGCCATGGCGGCGAACGGCGGATAGTGCATCATGCGGCGGAAATTCAACTCCTTCTCGTAGAACCCCTGGTAGTCCTGCGCCGCCGCCAGGCGCACCGCGTAGTGTTCGGGATTGATGGTCTGCACCAGCACGATGCCCGGCAGACTGCCGCGTCCGGCGCGCCCCGCCACCTGGGTCAGCAGTTGGAAGGTGCGCTCCGCCGCCCGGAAATCCGGCATGCCGAGCCCCATATCGGCCGCCACCACGCCCACCAGCGTCACGTTCGGAATATCGTGGCCCTTGGCGATCATCTGCGTGCCCACCAGCATGTCGTAGTTGCCCTCGCGGAAATCCTGCAGAATAGTCTCGTACTGCCGCTTCCCGGTCACCGTGTCGCGATCCAGCCGCGCGATCCGCGCCGCCGGGAAGGCACGGTGCAACTCCTCTTCCACGCGCTCGCTGCCGATCCCCAGAAAGTAGATATGCTCGCTAGAGCACTTCGGGCACTGGCTCGGCACCTTCTCGGCGTAGCCGCAGTAGTGGCACAACAGGCGCCGGTCGCGCTTGTGATAGGTCAGGGTGAGCGAACAGTTGATGCACTGCACGCGCTCGCCGCACGCGCGGCACGCCACGAAGCTGGAAAACCCGCGCCGGTTGAGCAGCACGATGGTCTGTTCGCCGCTCTCCACGCGCTGCCCCAGCGCCTCGATCAGCTTGCGCGAGAACGTCTCCTGCTTGCGTGTCTCCAGGAACTCCTGCCGCATGTCGATCAGTTGTACATGCGGCATGGGGCGCGCTTCGATGCGTCCCGGCAACTCCAGCAGCGTGTACTTGCCCTTCTCCGCGTTGTAGCGGCTCTCCAGGCTGGGCGTGGCCGAACCCAGGATCACGCACGCCCCCGCCCCCTGCGCCCGCACGATGGCCACGTCGCGCCCGTTGTATCGCGGATTCTCCTCCTGTTTATAGCTGCCGTCGTGCTCTTCATCCACCACGATCAGACCCAGATTCTGCACCGGCGCGAACACTCCGGACCGCGTCCCGACCACCACGCTGGCCACGCCCGAGCGGATGCGCCGCCACTGCTCGGTGCGCTCCACGCCGGTGAATGCCGAGTGCAGGATGGCCACGCGGTCGCCGAAGCGCGAGAAAAACTGCCCCGCCATCTGCGGCGTCAGCGCGATCTCCGGCACCATGAGCAGCGCGCTCCGCCCCTCCGCCAGCGCCGTCTCGATGGCCGTCAAATACACTTCCGTCTTGCCCGACCCGGTGACCCCGTGCAGCAGAAACGTGTGGAACCGCTTGGCCTGGACGCAAGCGTGAATCTGCTGGAACGCCGCCTGCTGCGATGGATTCAGCTCGTGCCGCGCCCGGATGGCGGCCTTCATCGCCACCGTCTCCGGCTGGAGCGAAACTATCCCCTTGCGTGCCAGCGAGCGGGCCGCCGCGCTGGCGTGCTTCACGGCGTCTTCCAGTTCCTTCAGATTGTGCGAGCCCGGATGCAGTTCCAGAAAAGCGCGCAGTTCCCGCTCCGGCTTGTTGAGCTTGGGTTCGGGCCCCTTCGCGCCGCCGGCAAGTTCCACGCGCAGGCGCTCGGAGGGCGCGCGCAGCGGATCGCGCTCCACCTGTACCTCTTCGGCGACGATGAAGCGCTTGCGCTCCAACGCGCGGATCGCCTTATCGGCCAGCGGCATCGTTTTGGTCAGATACGACGCCGAGAGCGGGCGCTTCTCGAGCATGCGCAGGATCTTCAGCACCGGATCGTCCGGGGAGGAATCGAGCAGCAGTTGGCGCGCCGCATCGCGCCCGGAATCGGTCAGCGACCAGACCTTCCCGCGCCGGATCTCCGAGGAGAGGGGCAGCATGGCGCGCAGCACGTCGCCCAGCGGCGAGCAGTAATACCCGGCGATCCACCGCCCCAGCGCCATCAGTTCCGCGCTCAGCACCGGCTCGCTATCGATCAGGCGCAACGCATCCCGCGTGGCCACGCCCGGCGGATCGTCGTGGCAGCGCAGAATCACCCCGGTCAGCTTGCGCGTCCCGAAGGGCACCATCAGACGGCTGCCCACGCGCACGCGATGGCGCAGCGTATCCGGCAGCGAATACGTGAACGGCTGATCGAGCGGCACCGGCAGGCTGACGTCGCAATAGAGGTAGCTTCCCTCGTTCATCGGAGACTTCCAGGATAGCGTGGAGGTGTGTGTAGCGTAGGCGTCACGCCTGCCATGCCGGTATTCCTACCGGCATTCTTCGCGAGAACGCCGGCAAGGACGCCGGCGTTGCAGCCTGAAAGGCTACGCTACAGATGCTAGCTGACAATCTTCGGCTTGATCACGGCCACGCCGATTGGCTTGCCCGCCGCAGTTAGTTTGCCGAACATGGCTTCGTCGTCATACGTGCCCACGATCGCCCCGCCCGACCCCGCGAAATTCGCGGTGGCCCCTACCGCTCGCGCCATGTGCACCATTTCCAGGTTGCCCGGATCGATTCGATAGATTTTCGCACGCAGATCGAAGTTCGCGTCCACCAGTTGATTCAGCCGCGAGTAGTTCC
This sequence comes from Candidatus Solibacter sp., assembly GCA_017883345.1. GTDB lineage: Bacteria > Acidobacteriota > Terriglobia > Bryobacterales > Bryobacteraceae > Solibacter. Next base: position 7,500 of record JADGNT010000195.1, read on the forward strand.
GCTCCAACAGGCAGGCGCGTCCCTCGGCGGCGTAACCGGCCCAGGTCTCCATCGCGCCCACCACTTCCGCATCGCCACGCAGCCAGCGCTCCCGCAGGGTGTTGTGGAAGACTTCCGTCCCTTCGCTCAGCGACGTCCGGTAAGCTACATACACATTCGGCAGCAGGGCCACATCCATGCGCTCGTACTCGCCGTAACCGCGCGCCTCCATCAGGGAACGCGAGAAATCCATATACACCAAGCCCTGATACGCCTGCACCACGCGATCCTGCAATCCCGCGGGAACGTTCAACTCCCTCGTCTCGGTCTCCAGCGCCAGGTTGGCCTGTACCGGAAGCGGGATCTCCAGTCCGTAATACTGGCAGAGCGCGCGCAACGACGCGGTGATGATGGCGCTCGATCCGCCGAGCCCCAAGCGTTGCGGCACATTGGATTCGTACTCCAGCGTGAAGTTGCGATCCGGCAACTCGCCGCCCTGCTCGCGGCAGTAATCCACCAGGCGGACAACCAGTGCCTGGATGATCCGAATACCGCCGTAATAGCCGCGCCATCGGGTAATCCGATATAGGTCATCGAGGTTCTCGAAGACCGGAAGATCCACCTTGGAAGGCTTGATCTCCAGGCGCCCGCTGGGATACAACAGGACCCGCGCCCGAAAATTCGACATGGCAAAGGAAAGCGTTTTGCCATAGTACCCGTCGCTGGGATTGCCCAGAAAACCGGCT
>JADGNT010000196.1 GCA_017883345.1 Candidatus Solibacter sp.
GCGTCGATGTTGCGGCAGGCCAGTTTGCGCGCCTCGCCGCGCATCCCGGCATGCAGATGCAGCGCGCCGCAACAGCCCTGGCCCTCCGGCACCACCACCTCGCAGCCGTTGCGCTGCAAGACCCGTACCGTGGCCTCATTCAGCCGCGCGAAACTCACATTGGCGATGCACCCGGCGAGAAACGCCACGCGATGCCGGCGCTCGCCTTCCGGCGGAAACGTGCGGCCGATCTGGCTGAAGAAGAACGGCGGCTCGGCCGACGGTGTGAGCTGTTGCAGATCGCACAGTGGGCCCAGCAGCTTCAACTGTCCCAGGCCGCGCACCAGCGTCTTGAGGCCGCTGACCTCGAAAAGGTAGAGCAGCGTGCCGGCCACCGAGAGGGCTCCGCGCGATGGCAGCAGGTGCACGAATACCAGGCGCCGCAGTCTGCGCGCGAACCAGCCGCGGTGGGTGTGCGCTTCCAGTTCCGCGCGCGCATCTTCCACCATGCGGCCGTAGGGCACGCCCGACGGGCAGGCCGATTCGCAGCCGCGGCAGGCCAGGCAGAGCCCGATGTGTTCGCGGTAGGAGTCGCTGATGGCCGCGCCGTTGGCCACCTGGACCATCTGATAGATGCGGCCGCGCGGCGAATCCATTTCGAGGCCGAGTTCGCGATAGGTGGGGCAGGCATTCAGGCACAGGCCGCAATGTACGCAGCGGTCCAGGTCGAACTGCCTGGGTCCCAAATCGGTCTCTTCAGATAAGACGGTAAAGTCGGCCACGGTTCAAAAGGTTCCGCGGATCAAACAGATGCTTGACCCGTTGCATGATTTCAAAATCGCCGCCGGGGGAAGGCCAGAGATCGAGCTTTCGCCGGCTCGCCTCGGGCGCGAACTCGATGACTGCCTTCGAGCCGGACCCATGCGCTCCCCCCAGCCAGTCCGCGGCGCCTTGCGCCCGCTCGAAATAGCCATAGCAGACGCCCGAGCCCGCGCGCGCCACCGCCGGACCGGGGAACGACTGCATGACCGCTTCCGTGTCTTTCAGGGTACACGAAGCGCGCACGACCGCGCCATCCTCGTGCGCCGCCAGGAACTGCGGCGTGAAGTCTTCCACGTGGCGCCAGAGAGTCTGCTGGCGCTCATCCTCGAATGCCAGGCCATCGGTGAAGTTGGCGAATTCGCGCTCGTAGCGTTGGACGGCGGCCGCGTTGCCGCCGGCGCGCAGCGCCAGCAACCATGAGGAGTTGCCCAGCGTCCGGGCGGCGGCCGGGTTTAGCAGGTCGATCGCGGCCGGCTGCAACTGGCCGTTGAGGATCGCCTTGCGCGCCGCGATGGCGGCGGCCAGCGAATCGAAAGGCAGGAGAAAGCTGCGTTCCACTTCGGGCATCGGCTGTAGTTTGAAATTCACCACCGCGATGGCGGCCAGCGTACCGAAGGACCCGATCATCAGCTTCGCCATGTCCAGGCCGGCGACATTCTTGACCACCATCCCGCCCGATTTCACCAGCTTGCCTTCGAGGGTGGCGAACGTCATGCCGATCACCAGATCGCGCGCCGTGCCGTAAAGCCGCCGCCGGGGCCCGCTGCAGTTGGCGGAGATCACGCCGCCCACGGTGGCGCCATCGGCAAAGGGAGGGTCGAGCGGCACCATCTGGCGGTTTTCCGCCAGCACGTGGGTGAACTCGCACCAGCTCAATCCGGCGGCCACGCTGATGGTGAGATCGCGCGGTTCGTATTGCAGGACGCCGCGCAGCGACAGCGTGGTCAGCGCCACATCGGCGGGTTCCACCGGTCCGGCCATGCGGCGTTTGGTGGAATTCCCGGCGAGCGAGATAGTGCGGCCGGCTGCGGCGGCATCGCGCAGCGCTTCGGCCAATTCGGCGGGATTCGAGGGCGCAAGCACGTTTATAGAGTAGCCCAGGCTGCGCGGCGCAAAACGATATCCAGGACGGTCAGCACCAGCGAGCCAAGCAAAGCATTGAGGAACCCGTCGATCCGAAAGCCCGGCGTGAACATCGACGCCAGTTTCAAGAGGACGGCATTCAAGACCAGGCGGAACAGGCCCAGGGTCAGAAAGGTGATCGGAAACGCGATGAATCGCAGAATCGGCCCGATGGTGATGTCAACCAGCGCGATCACCACGGTGGCCAGCAGGGCGGTTTTGAAATTGCGGATCTGAATTCCGGGGATGATCTGTGCCACCAGCCAAAGCGCCAGCGCGCTCAGCAGCCAGTTGACGATCCAATGGACCAAAAACATGTGGGGCCTCCAGCCACAGATAATGATAAGCCATTGCAGCGCGCGGTTGAATCAACCCAGATTGTGGACACGGTAAGCGGCCGGCGTCAGCCCCGAGGTAGCCAGATCCAGATGGTGCCGGTGGTGCGTGAACAGGAGAACCTGCGTGTGATTCGACAGCGTCTCCAGCGCTCTGAGCGCGGCCGAGGCGCGCGCATCGTCGAAGGTCATCAGCACGTCATCCGCGATGAAGGGAACCGGCCCGTGCGCATCGCAGTAGTTCACCACATAGGCCAGGCGCAGGGCGAGGAAAAGCTGATCCCGCGTCGCTTCACTCATACCTTCGACGCCGACTTGCTTCTGGTTAGCGCCGCGAATCCCCATTAACTCGGCTTCGCCCTGGTCATTCCAATCGACTCGCAGGTCTTCAAAGGAATCGTCAGTCAGTTGGCGGAACAGCTTGGCCGCGGTCTTCAACAACGGACCCTGGTTCTTGTCGCGGTAACGTTCCACGGCGTTCGCCAGAATGCGAGAGGCCAGCCGCAGACGAACATACTCGTCGGTGAGGTTCCCGATTCTGCTGCGCAGGTGCTCTACGTCTTCGGCCGCCTGGCCCACCGAATCGGCGTCTTCTTTCTGCTTCAGTTCCAGTCGTGATGCGCCGAGCGTCTGGTCGCTATCGGCCTTCTGCTTCCCTAATGCCTCCACTTGCTGCTGGAGTTGGGCAATCCGGTTCGGTAGTTCATCGAGATTGAGCGCGTCGAGATCGACCACCAACTGGGCAATCGTCTCTCTTCCGGCAAAACTGGTCAGGTTGTCTTCCAGTTCCGACAATTCGCCACCGATCCTGCGTTTCTCCGCGGCTTTCCCGATGCAATCCGGCAAACTATCCGGATCCGCCGCGCCTGCCTCTTTGCACAGATCCACGAGCAGAGCGTTGCAAGCTGCAGCCTTATCCCGCGAGTGTGCGAGAAGTTTCTGCTTGTCCTCCGATTGCTTCACGAACGTCTTGAGGAGATCCCGGTTGGTCCGGTTTTGTTGGAGTTCGGCGTTCAACTTAATAATCGCGGCAAATGGATTCTCCACCGGGATCTCAAGCCGTGCGGATGCCACCAGGCTGGTCACCTGCAAGCGGAACTCAGCCTCATCCTTCGTCAGCTTGGCGATGCGGTCCTCCAGCTTTCCAATCTCATCGATTTTCGCCATTAGCGAAGTGATCCGCTCCAGCACTACCTGAACCTCTTCCGGCGAGGCATCGCGCCGGACCGGCAGTTTCTCCGTGGCTTCGCTCCACTCGCCTTTCCAAATGGAAAGCGCACTGTTGGCAGCCTTAAGGCGATCTTCGAGGTCCGCGATTTCCCGTACGGATCTCTGCACGTCGGCCTGCAAGGCGCCTTTTCGTTGCCGCAGTTCGGCCTGCCGGAAAACTGCGCGCTTGGCTTGTGCGGCGAGCGCCGCCAGCGGCGTGCCGGCATCGACCGCGACGCCGCCAATCGCTTCCAGTTTCGAAGTCAACGCCTGTCGAATGGCGAGAATGGATTCCTCAAGACCGGCCACCTCCGCCTGGCGCTTCCGCAGTTCGCTGGTGTTCGCCAGGATCAGATCGCGCTGGCGCAGCCAGCTCTGCATTTCCAGCGGTGTGCGTGGCGATACGGCGGTTGCGCTCCAGCGCGATTCCCATTTCTTCTGCAGCTCCGCGGCCCCTCGCTGCCCCGCCTCAATCTGCAACTCCAAAGTGGCCGACTGTTCTTCCAGGCGCTCCAGGCTCACCAGCAGCGCGGCCTTTTCGCTGACACGCGCGGCTTCACGCCGCAACCGATCTGCAATCTGGTCGCTGGTCAGCACCGAAGTTTCGAACGACGAGGCGAGCCCCGGGCCGTCCACGGCAATCGCTTCCAGCCACGCCGTTCGGATGGTCTGCCACTGGGAATCGCGGCTGGTTCGGATGGAACCCAGATCCTGCTCGGTGGGGACTTCCTGTTCCTGTGCGATCTTCCGCAGATCGCGTTCGCACCGATCCCGCTCGGCCTGGAGGCGCGCCCTTTCGGCAAGTAGTCGTTTTTCCTCGGCTGACTGCTGCAGGAAACTGTTCTGAAATTCCGCGATGGTTTCGGGCAGCGGCGCCGGCGCTGCCGCCAACTGCTCCAGTGTGCCGTTCCAATCCGGCAAGGCTGAGACGCTGCGCTCCAGTTCGATCTTGGCGGCAGTCGCCTCGTTCGACAGGCGGGAATGCTCGGCCTCCAGGTCGCGGCCGGGAGGCGCCATGGCGAGCGCCTCCTCCAAATCGCCCGTGTCCACTGCCACTGCAAGTCCAGTCAACTCCTGGTTCGCTTTACGCTGTTCCTCGCGGGCTTTCTCCAAGTCCCGAATGCCGGCCTCCACGCCCTGATCCACTGCCTTCTTGCTCGTGCTCAGGGTGAAGATGCGCTTCTGCGCAGGATCCGGAATCCGGAGTTTCGCGGCGTCTTCCAGCGCCATCCGCACACCGATGGAGTCCAGCAGGGCGGCAGCGTCCGCACGGGTCATTTCCAGCGTCTGCTGACGGCGCACACGGTCGTCCACGCCCTTCTTTACCGCGCCCGACTGTTGATACAGCAGATCGATTTCGCTCTCGCGCTCCAGTATCCCCAGCGCCACCGGCGTCGCGTCGATCTTCGCCTGCAAGCCTTCGATGTCCCGCGTCTGCGACGCAATCTCGGAATCGCTCCGCCGCAGCTCGTCGTGAGCGCTTCGATACCGATCCGCAAAATCCGCCGGCAGCGTCCGGCTGCCCTCGTGTTGTTTCAATTGCTCGATGCGCTGCTGGCGCTTGGCCACCAGCGGAAAGGCTTGCTGCAAGCGTCGCAGCCGTTGCTCTTCGAGACTCGCATCGCCGATCGCCTTCTCCAGTTTCCGCGATTGCTCCTCGGCCTCTTCCACCGAATCCCGCAATTGCTTGTATCCGCTGACCAGCAGCAGGGACTGCTTGACCGCCGCGGCCGCCACCTTCAACTCCGCAACCGCTTTGTTGATTTGTGTTTTCTGTGCCCGCTTCGTGAACAGCTCTTCGGCGGACTTTTGGAACTCGGCCTGCACCGCGCGCAAGCGATCCACACCGCCGGCCGCGGCAAAGAGCAGGCTGCCGAGGTCGCTGCGACTGGAGAGCAGCAATTCGCCGCCTTTGGCAATTTCGGCATGATCTACGCCGAACATCCGATCGAAGACGTCGCGATCCTCCACGGGGAGCAAGGCCGACCACTCGGCAGGCGGAAAAATCGAATCCGACCCGTCATTGCGCCGCAGGCTGTTCGCGCGGCCTTTCCGCCGCACCACCTGGATTGCGCCCTTGGCCGAGTCCAGGGTCAGACCGATTCTCAGATCGTCGTACAGATGGAGAAAGGCGTCTTTCGTGTCCTGCGGAATTCCGTAGAGCGCATTCGACAGAGCGCGCAAGGTGCAGCTCTTGCCAGCCTCGTTGGCTCCGTAGACAATGTGCAGGTTGGCGCCCCCCTCCTCGAAGTTCAGCGACTTTCCGGTGAACGGGCCGTACGCGATCAGGTCCAGACTCAGAATCTTCACCTGGCCACCTCCGTGCCCAGCAGGCGTTCCATCAAAAGCGCTTCGACATCGTTCAGCAATGCCAGCCGGTCAACCGGTTCGCAAGCCTCGCGGAGATCGGCCGGCAGAAACTCGCGCAGGCCGGCAAGCTCTTCGAGTAGCGCATCCACGTCCTCGCCGCTATTACGCAGTTCATCCAGATAGTCTTTCAGCTCCGCGATCGGGCCTTCCGGAATGGTCGTGGTCCCCTCCGGCCACGTGTCGATCAGCAGCTTTTCAATCCACACGGAGCCGTTGCCCAGATCCACGCCGACCGACTGCAACTTTTCACGAACCGCCACACGGCCGGCGGCCAGCTTGCGATGGGCGCTGGTCGCTCCGCTGACGCGCACACGAATCGCCAGAGGGAGACCGGCGTTTTCCGACATCAACTCAGGCAGCCGCTTGGCGAAGCGGTCGATGACTGCTTCGCTATCCGCGGCGCCCGTGGCATCGATCTCACAGAGGTTCCAACGCAGCACATCCAGCGCCCTGAATTGGCGCGTGATCTGGTGGCGATCGTCCACGCTCACCAGCACGCAGCCGCGCGGTCCGGTCTCGCGGATATGCCGCCCCTGCACGTTTCCCGGAAAAACAACCGGCGGATCTTCGCTGAGCGCTTGCGCAGTGTGGACGTGCCCCAGGGCCCAATACTGATACCCCTTCCCGGTGAGCAGCGGGATCGTGCAGGGCGCATACGGCTCATGCCCCTGGGCGCCAGAGCCGCAGGTGTGCAGCAGTCCGATGTTGAAGGCGTCGCGAAACGGCTTCGGATAATCCTCGGCAAGGTTGTCGCGCACGTCCGCGGTCGCATAGCTCTGTCCGTGGATGAAGACGTTGAGCGATTTGACAGGAAAGGTCTCAGGTTTGCGGGAGGAGAAAACCGTAACGTTTTCCGGAAAGCGCAGTTCCCTGGTCATCTTGTTCTGGGCGTCGTGGTTGCCGGCAACCAGGTAGACGGGAATCTTCACCTCACGCAGCCGGGCCATCTGCTTGACGAAATAGAGACCGGTGCCGGCATCCCTCCAATCCCCGTCATAGAGATCGCCCGCAATGAGTACGAAATCGACAGCCTCGTCGATCGCCAGTTGCACCAGGTTTTCAAATGCCCTGCGGGTCGCCCCGCGAATCTCCTCGACGGGAGCGCCTTCGTACCGTTCCAAACCCAGCAGCGGACTGTCCAGGTGAATATCGGCGGCGTGTATGAATTTAAACATTACAGTCTTCCAGACACCATCAATCATACAGATGGTAGGACAGACCATCGTCTTTTGTGGTCTGTCAAGCTGCCGTGCTGTAGCGAGGCATGACAGACCACGCAAGGCGATGGTCTGTCCCACCCAGGAGCCTACCTCTCCGTAGTCAGGAAAACAATTACCCCATCGCCGCGGAAGACGAGGTCGGCGGGGGCTTTCTGTGCGGCATCGCCCTTGCGGGAGACCACGCGGCCGTAGACTACCGCCCAGCGGTCGTACTCCGGGTTGCCGAAGCGGAACTTGCCGAGCGAGGTGCGGCGGGTGAGCCCGGCGAACTTCTTGTTGAGCACGGCGACGTCGAATTCCAGGTTGGCCGAGGGCTTGGGACCGGCGGCGGAATCCTCGGTCAGCCAGAGCATGGGCGGGACGGCGGTGGCGGGTTCGCAAGACTGCTCGCCGATCCAGCGGCCGTCGTGGCGGAAGGAGTAGCGGCCCAGCACGGCCACGTCCTTGCCTTCGTGGGCCGGAAGATCGGCCAGGATTTCGCAGACCGTGACCGGCGGAATGGGTGGATCGGCCGCGATGGCGAAGGCAGCGACGAACAAGGCAAGCGAAATCGAGCGGCCAATTGCGGTATTTCCCTGGACGCGATGTGGCATCGTACGCAGAAACAGAATAGACCTCTCGAACTCCCTGTCGGTTACATCCATTATTACCACTGCTGCGGCGAACTTCAGCTTGCTGACGCGCGCGGCTCCGCTCGGAGTCGCGGCCGCCAGTACCTGCCGAAGCGAATTCCTGCCGAAGCTGGCAGGATTTTTCCTCCGCGATCTCCGCCCCCCCGCGCGCTCAGGTTTTGCCTTTCTTGGTTCTCTCTTCGGAAACCCATACCGTGGAGCAGCCTTCAGCCCAATGCCACTAAGCGACTCTTTGCTTTGCAGTCTTGGCCCCCTGGGTGATTCTGGACTTTCTTGCGGCCTCGGGTATTTGTGAGACTTTGCGTTTGGGAAACGGGCAGGGGCTCCCCCAAATCTCTCTGGGGGTAGAAGGTCGCCGCTTGCGCCTGCGCGGCAGCCTGCACCGACTCATCGCGCGATGCATTTGCTCCGTGATTTGCTGGCGTTCTTCTTCGCTGCGGGCTGCGGCAAAGCGCGGCAGAAAGGCATTGAGGGTGTCCCGCGCCATCGAGAAACTGAACTGCCGCGGGCTCACTTCGAGCGCCGCCGCC
>JADGNT010000197.1 GCA_017883345.1 Candidatus Solibacter sp.
CGCCATGGGCTACTTTCTCGCGCCCCTCCGGGGCTGATGCCCATGAAAGTTACCAGCAAAATGTAGAAACTCCAGGGGCAGGCGCTTTCGCCTGCCAACCACATTGTCGTCATTCGCTGAGACGCTGCCGGCGTCATCGCCGGATGCCAACCGGGTGCTATGGTGATTTCGTGAGCGCAAACCAGCGGACGTTTTTTTGTGACCGGCTCGAAGTGCGGGTTTTTGGCGACCGGGGCGAGGCCGGCGCGGCGGGGGCGGAGACCGCGGCGGGGATTATGCGGGAGCAGATCGGGCGCGCGGGGCGGGCGGCGGTGGTCTTCGCGTCCGCCGTGTCGCAGGACCCGTTCCTGGCGGCGTTGCGCGCGCAGGAAATCGATTGGACGCGCATCACCGCGTTTCACATGGACGAGTACGCGGGGATGAGCGGGGATCATCCGGCGTCGTTCCGGCGCTTTTTGCGGGAGCGGCTGTTCGACCACGTGCCGGTGGCGGCGTTTCACCAACTGGACGGCGAGGCGGCGGACGCGGAAGCCGAGTGCGAGCGCTACGCCGGGTTGCTGCGGCGGGCGGAACCGTGCCTGGTCATCATGGGAATCGGCGAGAACGGGCACCTGGCGTTCATCGACCCGCCGGTGTGCGATTTCGGCGATCCGCGGGATGTGCGGGCGGTGGAACTCGACGATGTCTGCCGCATGCAGCAGGTACACGATGGAGCGTTCGCGCGGCTGGAGGATGTGCCGCGGCGCGCGCTCTCGCTGACGGTGCCGTTCTTCCTGCGGGTGCCGCGGGCGTTGGTGTTCGTCAATGGCGAGCACAAGAGCGCGGCGGTGAGGGCGGCGCTGGAAGGGCCCGTCGTGGAAGCGTGTCCGGCGTCGGCGCTACGGCGGCACGCTTCGGCGATTATGTTCTTGGATGCGGCGGCGGCGTCGCTGTTATGAAGGAGGGAAGACATGCCCCCTCGAAAGGGGTCATGGCAGCCTGAAAGGCTACGCTACCAGGCTACGCTACTTGATGGAGAGAAAGCCGCTGACGTTTTCCCACAGCAGTTTGGGGAAGCTCTTGTCGAGGTAGGAGCGGATGGAGACGTAACACTCGTCGCAAGAGTTAGTGGCGGTGAACTCGGCGATCATGCGTTGGCGCTCTTCGAGGCGGTAGCGCTGGAACTGCATGGAGCAGGGCTGCAAAGCGCCATCGGCGGTGACCACCAGAAAGCGCAGTCCGGCCTTGCAGCCGGGAGTTCCGTTGTTGGCGAAGTACTGGCGCGTGGCCTGGAGCGTACTGGGCGAGTTGAGGATCCAGTTGGTGGAATCGCGGCGCTGTTCCACGCGGAGGAGCCGCGCGCCGATTTCGGCGAGCTGTTGGGGCGAGCCGGGGAAGTAATCGCGGCAGCCGGTGCGGCGCGCGGAGTAGGCGCTGTAGCAGAGATTCACGCCCCACTCCCGGGCCTTGTCCGCGATAGCTTCGATCTCTCCCAGATTCTCGGTGGTGATGCAACTGTTGAGCACGATATCGTCGTGGCCCAGTTTGGCCAAACGCGGGATGAGATCTTCGAGATGGCTGTACAGGCCGGGGTAGACGCGGAAGTCGTCGTGGCGCTGGTCGGGGAAGTCGAGGCTGACGGAGAACTGGTCGATGCCGGCGGCGCGCAGGGCGAGGTACTTCTCCTGGGTCATGAGGGACCAGTTGGAAACCAGGATAGTGTACGGCAGGGTGGAGCCGTTCTTGATACCGCGCACGATTTCGACGACGTCGTCGCGCATCAGGGGCTCGCCGCCCGAAACCTGCACCACGCAGGGGCGCAGGGCCTCCATGTAGCGGCGGAAATCGGCGGGCTTGAGATTGCGCGATTCGTCGCGCGGGCCGCCGTGGTCGCAGTGTTTGCACCAGCAAGTACACGCGTCGGTGACTTCAAAGGAAACGACGATCGGACGATTGGCGAGCCAGTTGGACGAGCCTCGCCCGATGATCCGGAGGGATTCCGCGAGTGGCACCTTACGCAAGTGGCGATGGTAACATGTGGCGCGCTATTCTCGAAAGTGTGGCGAGCGACCGGGAGCTGATTCAAATTGTGGATGCGGTGATGGCCGAAGCTGTGCGCCTCGGCGGCGCGTGGGTGGTGTGCGAGCCGGGCTGCGCGGAGTGCTGCAGGGGGCCGTTTCCGATCACGCAACTGGATGCGCGGCGGTTGCGCGAAGGGCTGGCACAACTGGAGCGGCACGACCCCGAGCGCGCGGCCAGGGTGCGGCGGCGGTCGCGGGAGTCGGTGGCGCGGCTGGCGGACTACCCCGGCGATTCGACTACCGGGATTCTGGATGAAGACGAGGAGGCCGAGGAACGCTTCGCGGCCCTGCCCGACGAGGAGTATTGTCCAGCGCTGGACCCGGCGACGCTGACCTGCGACCTATACGAAGCGCGCCCCATCACCTGCCGGGTTTTCGGTCCCGCGGTGCGCAGCGGCGGCGATGTCCTGGGGGTCTGCGAACTGAACTATCGCGGCGCGACGGACGAGCAGATTGCGGCGTGCCAGGTGCAGGTGGATCCGGACGGTCTGGAAGACGAGCTGATCCAAGGCGAGCGGCAACAGACGATTGTGGCGTTTGCGTTGGCGGGATAGGAGGTTGGCAGGCGGAAGCGCCTGCATAATTCGGGGGAGTTGGCAGGCGGAAGCGCCTGCCCCACCTTAACCGCGGCCGATGAAGGGCATGTTGGTCGCCATCACGGTTAGGAATTGGACGTTGGCGTCCAAGGGGAGATTGGCCATGTACAGCACGGCATCGGCCACGTGGCGGACGTCGATTCGCGGCTCGGCGGCGGCGGCGCCGTTGGCTTGCAGGACTCCGGCCGTCATGCGCTCGGTCATTTCCGTGGCGGCGTTGCCGATGTCGATCTGTCCGCAGGCGATGTTGTGGCGCCGGCCATCGAGTGAAATGCTCTTGGTGAGACCGGTGATGGCATGTTTGGTGGCGGTGTATGGCGCGGAGTGGGGGCGGGGCGCGTGAGCCGAGATGGAGCCATTGTTGATGATGCGCCCACCGCGCGGATGCTGTGCCTTCATGAGCTTGATGGCTTCCTGGGCGCATAGGAATGCGCCGGTGAGGTTGACTGCGACCACTTGCATCCATTGTTCGTAGAGGAGGTCCTCCAGCGGTATGGCGGGTGCGTTGGTGCCCGCGTTGTTGAAGAGAACATCGAGGCGCCCGAAGGCTTGCTGGGTTTTGGCGAACAGCGTCCTGACGGAATCCGGATCGGTGACGTCGGTGGGGACCGAGAGCATCTTGCCGCCGGGCACAACGGCCGACGCGGCGGTCCGCTCGAGTGGTTCGGCGCGCCGGCCGGCAAGAACCACCGAATATCCCGCGGCCTGAAGCGCCAGGGAGACGGCGCGTCCTATACCGCTGCCGGCGCCGGTTACGAGCGCGATCTTACCGTTGTCAGACATAGTCTTATCTTAGTGCAATACCACCAGTTCGTAATCCAACAACTCCGGGAGAATGATTTCCGAGTAGCCGCCGTGGATGCGGATTTTGAGGTCCATGGGGTGGCGCACGGCGCGCGCGGTGTGGAAGGCGCCGCGGAGCTCGACGCGGATTTCGCGCATCGGTACCGGCGGGAAGTAAGCGGTCTGCGAGTGGCCGGAGAGATTGATGAAGTGGAGCTGCGTGCGCCCTGCCTGCTGCATCAGCGTCAATTCGACCAGGGGGTGGGCGTTGGTCTTCAACTGGCGTTGGGGATAGAGTTGGTCGACGACATCGCGGAAGAGGCCCGCGTGGGCCAACAGGCTGTGGCGATAGTAGAGCGCGCCCAATTCCCAGGGGAGCCATGTGACCGTTCCTTGGCCCAGGCTTTTGGTGACGATGGCCGGCGTGGTGGTGTCTTGGATATCGACATGCACCTTCTCCGGCGGGCCGATCATGGATGGCGGCACCAGCGAGAGCGACTTCGATCCGTCACCTTCGACCGCGGTGAACGGACCGTTCAGCAGGAGCAGGTCCGTATCGGCCAGCGATGGGAACAGGTTGTGGTTGCGGACGCGGAGGTAGCCCTTCACGTCGGGCGTGGTGGCGATGACGCGGGCGATGGGGAACTCGGGCGGGTGTGAACTGGCAATCAGCAGACGGCCGCCCTGCTCGACATATTGCTGGAGGCCGCGGGGCGCCCAATCGGTGGCGATCGCCAGATCGAAGGGCCGAGTGCCGAGCCAGTCCATGTTTTCGGAGACGGCGAAGGGGATGTGCTCTTCGGTGAGCAGGCGGAAGATGCCGCGCCAGGCGCCGTCGTCGGCCGCGCCGCGCGACGAGGGGCCGGCAAGCAACAGCACGCGCGCGGCATTGCGCAGACCGGAATAGTGCTGCTGGTTGGCGGCGGCCCACTGGAAAATGGGCTTGGCGGTTTCATAGGCCTGCCGATCCTGCAGGTCGAGCGTTCCGTTGACTTCGAAAGTGAGGGCGCCTCCGTTGGCCATGTTCTGCCACATGCGCAGGGCGATCTCCTGGCGCGGGACGGTCGCAAAGCGCCACCAGTAGTCCACGAACTGCATGTTGAGATCCACCGGCAGTTTTCCGGGCTGGCTATTGAGGGCGCGATTGACGTTGTCGCTGGCGGAGTAGGGCCAGAGCGGAAGCGGCCGCCGCACGGCGGTATTCGACTCCGACATGATGCCGTCGGTGAACTCCTGCATGTAGTTGAAGTAGCCTGCGGTGGGGCGCTTCTGGCGGATCAGCTTGCCGATAGCTTCGGAGACCTCGCGCGAACTGGCCAGCAGGAACTTGCGGTAATCGTCGTCGGCGCGTTCCGGGATTTCGCGGGCGTACAGCTTGCGATACGCGGCGCGGCAGGAATCGCAGTGGCAGAGGCCGACGTAGGCGCCGCTGTAGTCGGTGGACTGGTTGCCGAACATATTGAAGAAGAGGCCGTCGACGTCGTACCGCTCCAGGCCTTCGGCGAGGATGTTCATGGCCTGCCCGCGATAGTATCCGCCGTTGATGCAGGTGGAGTAGAGGCCGTTGTAGATTACCGGGTTGCCGTCGGCCTTACGGAAGAACCACTCGGGGTGGGCGTCGTAGGCGGCTTTCTGGGTCTTGCTGAAGTCGAAGCGGCCGACCACGCGGATGCCGCGGGCGTGAGCTTCTTTTAGGACGTCGCCAAACATGTCGCGGCCCGCCGGCAGGTAGGGGCTCGGGTAATGGAACTCGGCGCGCGTCGGGTAGTACGCCGTGATGCCGCCCATCCCCATGAGGACGACATTGGCGCGCATCTCGGCAAGTTGGGTGACGAGGCGGCGGGTATCCATCCCAGCGTCCACCTCGCGCAGGTTGGTCTGCACCCAGCGGATGGGCTCGGTGGACCACCAGCCCGATTGAGCGAGCAGGAGGTTGGCTGCAAACAACAGAACGGCCAGACGAGTTTTCACGTTACTTCTCCCTTACCCGGTACACGTACATCGCGTGGCCGATGATCTCGGTGGGCGTGCGCAGCCAGGCAGCCGGGGCGCGCGCCACGAAGTGCGCGCTCACCACATAGATGCCCGCTTCGGGATCGCGCGCCAACTGCTCCAGTCCAATCGGCTCCACGTTCAACCCGTAGGCGGACGGCGGGAACGATCCGAAGTAGGCCAGATGCACGCGCTGTCCCTGGGCGTTGCGGTTCACCCAATCCTTCACCTGCTTCAGCGATTGTCCCCAATCCACGTTGCTATCGTCCAGCCAGAGGGGTCCGCAGCGCGTGCCGCCGTCAAGCCCGATCGCCGCCGGATTCTTTGTCAGGCACGCGGCTTCATTGAAGTAGGAGAGATGGTCGGGGTAGATGCCGACATTGGCGGCGAGCATCCACAAGCCGAGCGCCGCCGTCACCGCGCGTCCCCACGTCCCCTGCCGGATGAGCCACGCCGCGCCGGCGCCGCCCACGAGGTAGGCAAACGGCAGAACCGGGATAATGTAGCGCATCCCCAGGTTGTCGGCAAATACGGTGTGGGCCGCGAACACAACGGCGGGCGGCAACAGCAGGAATAGCTTGACCCGCCGGGAAGAGGCTTTGCCGCGCAGCGCGAACAGGCCGGCGCCAGAGAGCAGGATGGCCGCCAGCGGTTCCTTCAGTAGATACGCCGCGGCGAAATAGCTGGCGAAGTGGTGCTCCAATTGGCCGCCGAGGAAGACCAGGTAGTCGGGATTGTGGTCGGCGTTCACGCGCTCGAAGCCGGTGGAATAGAGGAACAGGCCGCCGGGCGACAGGTAGACCGCCTGAATTACCAGCGTCGCGATGGCGCCCATGATCACGAATGCCAGGGCGAGAGCGCCGTAACTGCCCGGCGCTTTCGACCCATCGGTGCGCGGCGTGCGGGTCACCGCCGCGAGTATCAGCACTGCCGCCACCGGCAGCAGAAACACGGCGGAAAACTTGGTGCACAACATCAAGCCCATGGTGAGACCGCAGCAGATCAGGCGCCAGGTACTCCGCTTCACAAGAACCGTTTCGCAGTTCGCGGCGACCACTCCCTTACGGTCGTGGCTCGGATCGGAGCCGGGCCCAGGGGGCACCCCGTCAGCAAGCGGGATCCCGATAGTATCGGGGCGCTCCAGATAGTGCCACAGCGCAAACAAGAACAGCACCGTGAAGGCCGCCAGTCCAACGTCCATAGTGGCCAGGTACCCGTGTCCCAGGATGGCCGGGTCCAGGGTATACAGAAAGAGCGCCGCCAGCGCCGCCATGTCGCCCAGTAATTGACGGCCCCAGAGATAAAGCAGCACGCCCAGAGCGGCCGCCAGCAGGAGGAAGGGGAGCCTGGCCCAGAACATGGTGCGGTCAGGGCCATTGGCGGCAATCAGTTGGCTGCCCACTGTGCGTTCTCCGCCGCCATCCGCGAGCATTTGGCGCACCTGGGGGCTGTCGGGAAGGCGAACGCCAGCGAGCCACAAGGCCGCGCCCGCCATCTCTTTGAGGAGGGGCGGATGCTGGAGGTTGGCGCGGACCTCGCCGGACTGTACATAAGATAGTCCGGCGGCGATATCTCCAGTCTCATCGAAAACGGGACTTTTGATCGCGCTGGCAAGGAAGGCCTGCGCCAGAAATGCGGCAATCAGCACGCCGGCCAGCAGCGAAAAACCCCAAGGCGCGCGATGCGCTGGACGCATAACAGCACATCGTAGCACGCGCCGTGGGACAGGCCTCCTGGCCTGTCGTTGCGTCGTTGCGATGTGCCGAACGCACTTGACCAACGCAAAGACAGGCGGACCCAGAGAGTACCCCGGCCTGTCCCACATCAAAATCCGGATTTTGGAATTTGGGCGGTTTCACTCTTCCAGGTTTTATAGTCTGAAACTCTATTGATTCGACGCCGTACCGGTGCTACTATCCGCGTAAAGGGTCATATTTACCGTTAAGTCACGAGCGTCATAGATTGACCAGTTTGCGACCGGCCTGCCGGCGACGCGTGACTTTCAAGGAGAAAAGCAGCGATGAAAAGATCAAGTCTTGTTCTCGTGCTGGCAATTTTGATTGCCGCCACGAGTGCTTTGTGGGCACAATCCAGCCGGGCTTCGTTGGGCGGCCGTGTGACGGACGCACAAGGTTCGGCGGTGCCGAATGCCGAAGTTTCCGTAGTCTCGGAAGACACGGCGGTGAAGCAGACCACCAAAACCAACGACCAGGGCAATTGGGTGGTGCAGTTCCTGATTCCCGCGCGCTACAACTTCACGATTACCGCTGCCGGATTCAAATCCGTGGAACGCAAGGGCATCGTCTTACAGACTTCGGACAACAAGCAGATCGATTCACAGCTCGAAGTCGGATCCACCACCACGGAACTCACGGTGACGGCGGAAGTGCCGCTGATCGATACCACGGCAGCCACATCGGGCACCGTGATCTCGCAGGACCAGATCCTCGAGATGCCTTCGAACTCGCGCGTGCTGACCATCCTGGCGACGCTGTCGCCGGGCGTGATTCAGCAGGACCAGAACAACAATACGGCGCACTTATGGTCGCACGATGCGGCTTCGCAGATCACGGTGGATGGGGGCCGCAACAACACGCGCTCCAATACCTTCGAACTGAATGGCATGCCGAACCTCAAGACAGGCGGCCAGGCGGGTTTCATGCCGGCGCCGGACGCCATCCAGGAGTTCCGCGTGGTGATGAATGCGTACGATTCGTCGATTGGACGCCAGGCCGGCGGCACCATCCAGATGGTGACCAAGAGCGGCACCGC
>JADGNT010000198.1 GCA_017883345.1 Candidatus Solibacter sp.
GCGGTAGAACGGCAGCGAGCGGCCGTCCGCCAGCGTCCCCACTTTATCGAGGCGCACCAACAACTGGCTCAGGCCTACGGCGCGTTAGGCCGGAAGCAGGAAGCGGCGTCGGAACTGGCGCAGGTTCGGACCATACGGCAAGGCGCGCCGAATGCGAGTGGAGACGATGCCCCCCCTTATCTGAGCCGCCTTTTCCAGGGCAGCCTGCTAAAAGAGACATCACCCCGCGAACCGGGGGGAATGGTCAGGGAATGACGCGTCATCGCTCCGGAACCCTTCGGGCCTGCCGTCTTACGCGCGTCCCGGGCGGTGGTTTGGGGTTCGGGGTCGTTGCGGATGCTGCACAAGGATACTTCGCCGTTTACCGATATGATGTAATGTGGTGAAGATCTTCCAGTGGTTTCCAGAGATGAAGGCGTGATGCGGCAGACCAACACATCACGGACAAGTGACCGCTCTTGAGGAAGATAGGGTCATGAGAGAGGCTGGGACGCCAGTTGCGGAGCCGGGCGCACTCGATCGAGTGCGTCTGGAAGCAAACCGGCAACTGATTCCGGAACGTAAGGCAGAGCTTGGCCAATTCATGACGCCGGAGAGCGTGGCGAAGTTCATGGCCGGGCTATTCTCTCAGCGAACGGGCGCTATCCGGCTGCTGGATGCGGGGGCCGGCGTCGGGTCGCTGACAGCAGCGTTTCTTGATCGGTGGGGTGCTGATGATGTCTGCGCTACGGTCTACGAAATTGATGGGAAGCTGGCATCCTACCTGCGCGAGACCCTGCGTGCCTATGGCAGCGAGACGTTTGAAGCAACCGTCATTGACCGCGATTTCATTCAAGATGCGGTTTACAGGATCACGATGGGCAGGAAGGGAGCGGGTTTCACACACGCGATCCTGAATCCACCTTACAAGAAGATCAATAGCGGCTCACAGCACCGGGCTCTGCTCCGTGCGGTCAGGCTGGAAACCGTCAATCTCTACACGGCATTCGTGGGGCTCGCGATTGAGCTGATGGCGCTAAGCGGCGAGATCGTCGCCATCATTCCCAGAAGCTTCTGCAACGGGCTTTACTACAAGCCCTTTCGGGAGTGGATGCTTGCCAAGGCTTCGGTCGAGCATATCCACCTATTTCACAGCCGCACGAGTGCGTTCAACGATGATGAGGTTCTGCAGGAGAACGTCATCATTAAGCTGGTGCGCGGAAAAGAACAAGGTAAGGTCACGATCACGACGGCTAGCAATATTGGCTTCTCCGATATGAAGGCGTACGATTACCCCTTCTCGGAAATTGTTCACGACGGGGACCAACAGAAGTTCATACATGTGCCGGTGGCGCCATCGCATAGCGATCTGGATGGAGTACCGCTGGCTGATCGGTCGCTTGAGGAGATCGGTCTTGAGGTTTCGACGGGGCCGGTCGTTGACTTCCGGCTGAAAGAATATCTCTGCGAGACCCCGGAGGAGGGCACCGCGCCGCTTCTCTATCCGACGCACTTCGTCGGCGGTAATTTGGAGTGGCCACGGCAATCGAAAAAACCGAATGCCATGATGGATAACCCGGAGACGCGGAAATGGCTTTACCCGATGGGCTTCTACACCGTTACCCGCCGGTTCTCGTCGAAAGAGGAACGACGGCGTATCGTGGCGCATGTGGTCGATCCCGCGGCTTTCAAAGGTGACGCGATCGGATTTGAGAACCATCTCAACGTGTTTCACTCGGGCAAAAGAGGCATTGACGGCGATGTCGCCCACGGTTTGGCCGTGTTCCTCAACTCGACGGCGGTGGATGACTACTTCCGAAGGTTCAGCGGGCACACGCAGGTGAATGCGACGGATCTCCGTCTTCTCCGGTACCCTGGCCGTCGGGATCTGGAAGAACTTGGCCAGTGGGCGCAAGTGCAGGGAGATCTTACACAAGAACTGATCGATTATCGGTTAGCGGTGCTGCATGGCAGAGCGAAATAGGATCGCTGATGCCCTCCAGGTGCTGGGCGAGTTGGGGATGCCGCGTGCCCAGCAAAATGACCGTTCGGCGTTGTGCTTGCTAGCGCTGCTCAATCTGACGCCAGAGAAGTCATGGACTGCGGCAAAGAACCCGCTCGTGGGAATCACGCCCATGATGCAGTTTGCGCGGGATCATTACGGCAAGCAGTACGCCCCCAACACCCGAGAGACGTTTCGCCGTCAGACCATGCATCAACTGGTGGCTGCCGGGGTCGCTCTGTATAACCCGGACAACCCCACGCGACCGGTTAACAGCCCGAAGGCGGTGTACCAGATCGAACCGGAGACGCTGAAATTGCTACGCACGTTCGGCACGTCCGCGTGGATCAAGAACCTTACCGCCTACCTAAAGAAGAGGAAGACCCTAACAGCGCGATACGCGAGAGCGCGAGAGATGCGGAAACTGCCAGTCAAGCTGGCGACCGGCGAGACGATGCGCCTCAGCCCCGGCGATCACAGCGAACTCATCAAGGCGATCATCGAGGAATTCGCACCGCGCTTTGTACCAGGAGGCGTTCTCATTTATGCCGGAGACACGGGCGAGAAGTGGGGGTACTTCGACAAGGAACTGCTGTCGAAGCTGGACGTGCAGGTCGATGGTCACGGCAAGATGCCGGACCTCGTGTTGTATTACCCGGAACGGGAATGGTTGTTGCTGGTTGAATCCGTGACGAGTCACGGCCCAGTGGACGGGAAGCGGCATGATGAGCTGGCGCGGCTGTTTGCGGGCTCGAAGGCCGGCCTTGTCTACGTGACGGCGTTTCCATCGCGGGCGGTCATGACGCGTTATCTGGGCAAGATCGCCTGGGAGACGGAGGTCTGGGTCGCCGATGCGCCGTCGCACCTCATCCATTTCAACGGGGCTCGGTTCCTCGGTCCTTATGTGTGAACATGCGGGTCGGCCGGCTAACCCTTCAAATTCCACCCAACGGGCTTTAATACGAGCGTGAAGAAAACGGCAAGGGTATTTGCCAACTTCGAGGACGCCGATGAAGCCGACTCGCGCTACGACGCGGCGATGACTTCCGAGGAGCGCCTGAGTATCCTTATCGAACTCCGCGACCGCCGTCACCCCGATGCCGCTGAACAAAGACTGGCGCGAGTTTCTCGAGTTGTTGAAATCGAACGGAGTTGAATACCGCTATTCGGAGATCTTCACGGATGCCGAAAGCGGTAGATTCCGGGAGGATCCGCCCACCCAGAACTTGTAGTCGCCCGGCGCTACCTGCCAGCCGTCCCGGCTCTCGTTGAAGATCGAGATGTGAAGGGCGGGGACGGTCAAGGTCACGGTCTTCGATTCTCCGGCCTTGAGTTCGACCGGTTCGAAGGCCACCAGCCGCTTGGGCGGTTCGTTGGTGGAGGCCGGCAAGGTCGCGTAAACCTGGGCGATCTCGATGCCGGCGCGCGCTCCGGTGTTCCTTACGGTGAAGGTCACTGTGGTTTCCTTGCCGGGCGCCGTCTTCAGCGCGGAGTAAGCGAACGTGGTGTAGGAGAGGCCGTGGCCGAACGCGAACAGCGGCGTCTTGTTCTCCGCATCGAACCACTTGTAGCCCACCTTGAGCCCTTCCTTGTACGGCATGTCGAAGGGAGCCATGCCGCCGCGCCCGCCGCCGAACCCGCCAGGACCGCCGGTGGCCTGAGCACCTGCCGCCGGAGCGCCGGCAGCCGGCGCCGGTGGCGGTGCGAACACCTTGTCGGACACCCAGTCGGACTCGCTCCTGGCGAACGTCAGGACCGTCTTGCCGGACGGGTTGACATCGCCGAACAGGATACTGGCGATGGCTTCACCGCCGCGGAGGCCAGGGAACCAGGCTTCCAGGATCGCGGGCACCTTGTCTGCCCACGGCATGTTCACCGGGCCGCCGGTTTCCAGAACCACGATGGTGTGCGGGTTCGCCGCCACCACCGCATCCACCAGCTTGTCCTGCTCGCCGGGCAGCGTGAGGTTGAGGTCACGGCCTTCGGACGCAGGCTGGTTCACGAAAACGATGGCCACTTCCGAAGCCTTGGCGAGAGAGGCCGCCTTGGCGGGGTCCGTTCCGCTATCGAACTGGACTTTGGCTCCGGGGATCTTGGCCTGGATGGCCTTCAGCGGCGAGGAGGGGTACCAGACGGACGCGCCGCCGAACATCCCGCCACCCTGCTGGCCGGCGGGAGCGGGAGCCGGAGGAACCGCGTTGCCCCCCGGCGGATCGACTTGCGCGGAGCCGCCGCCCGAAAGGACGCCCACGTCGGCATGCGAACCAATTACCGTCACGGACTTCACCACCGTCTTGCGCAGCGGCAACTGGGCGTTGCCGTTCTTGAGAAGCACTGTGCCCCGCTCCGCCACGCGCTGCGCCACCTCCAGCCCGCCGAACACGTCCACCACCTTGCGCTGCGTCCGCAAGTCGAACTGGCCGGTGGCGAACTGGGCGCGGAGAATGCGCTTCACCATATCGTCGAGCCGGGCCATCGGGACTTCGCCCTTCTCCACGGCTTGCTTCAGCGCATCGCCGAAGTAACCGCTGCCGGGTTGCTCCATATCGAGCCCCGCCAGAGCCGCCTTGGCGGTGCTATGGGTTCCGCCCCAATCGGAAAGAACAAACCCTTTGAAGCCGACCGCCTTCTTCAGGAAGTCATTCAGCAAGTAGTTGTTCTCGCACGCCCAGTCGCCGTTGACTTTGTTGTAAGAGCACATGACGGCCTGGATGTCGCCATCCTTGATACCGATCTCGAAGGGTAGGAGGTCGGTTTCGCGCAGCGTGCGCTTGTCCAGAATGACGTTGCCGATATTGCGCCCGGTCTCCTGGTCGTTGACCGCGAAGTGTTTGATGTCGCCGATGATCCCCTTGGCCTGAAGGCACTTCATTTCCTGGCCCACCAGTTTCCCGGCCAGAATCGGATCTTCGCCTTTATACTCAAAGTTGCGGCCGTTGCGCGGCTCGCGGGTGATGTTCACGCCGCCGCCCAGAGACATGGTATAGCCCTGGTCCCGAAGTTCCTGGCCGATCAGCGCGCCGTATTCGCAGGCCATCTTGACGTCCCAGGTGGAAGCCGCGGAAACGGCGTTGGGAAGCGGCGTGGAATAGCGGCTATTGGACGCGCCGCGGGTGACGCCCACGGCTGCGTCGGCCATCTGGATGGCGGGAATGCCGAGCCGGGGAACCGCACTGGCGAATCCAGCGCCGCCATTAGAGACCGTGGCGCCCGGCGCGGCCGGAGTGGCCGGTCCGAATCCAAAACCTCCGCCGTGCAGAATGCCGATCTTCTCGTCGATGGTCATCTGCCCGGCCAGCAGTTCTGCGCGCCTGTCGGGCGACAGCGTCGCATCCGACCAAGGACCTGTCACGGCCGGCGTTGCGCCGCGACCGCCGCGTCCGCCGCGTCCGCCTTGCCCCGGGGCTCCGGGCGTTCCGCCAGGCCCCTGCGCGGGAGGGGTCTGGCCGCCGGGCGCTTGCGCCGAGACCGGCAGGGCAGCAAAGATGAAGCCAATCGCAACCGCAAGAGATGATGGCCACCGATAGTTCATACGGCTACTCCTTGGAGAGAATAAGACCTGATAAGAAGATTTGACGACCAGGCGGGTGCGGATGTTACGTGTCTGTGGTCAGAGGTCCTGTCCCTGCCGCGATCACTACCTGTAACGGGTTGAAAAGATGGAGCGGGAGACCGGGATCGAACCGGCGACCAACAGCTTGGAAGGCTGAGACTCTACCACTGAGTTACTCCCGCTTGGTCTTCCCCATTCTACCAAGGCTTGCCGCCGCGCGCGCAATCCCCTTACAGTAAGGTTTGCACGAAATGAGCATCGCCGCGAGCGTTCTGGACGCCGTGCGCGCGGAATCCGCGTTGCACGGCGGGGCACGCGTGACGCGCGCCGGGTTGCGCATCGGCGAACTGTCCGGCGTCGCAGTGGAGAGCCTGCGCTTCTGCCTGGAAGTGCTGGTGGCCGATACCGATCTGGCCGCGCTCGGCTTCGAAATCGAATTGGCCCCGTGGACTCGCCGGTGCCGCGCGTGCGCCACGGTATTCCACGTGACGGACGCCCGGCCCGAGTGCACCGCCTGCGGATCTGGCGACACCGAGGCCGCGGGAGGTGATCAAATGGAGTTGTCCTTCCTGGAATTGGAGGAGCCCTAGTGCGCGTGCCGCTGGAACGCAAGGTTCTGAACGAGAATGACCGGATCGCCGCCACGCTGCGCGAGCGCTTTCAGCGCAACGGCACCTTTTGCCTCAACCTGATCAGTTCTCCGGGTTCCGGTAAGACCGCGCTGCTGGAGCGCACCCTGGCCGGCTTCGACGCCACGCGCCGCGTGGCCGTGCTCACCGGCGATATACAGACCGACAACGACGCGCGCCGCCTGGCCCGCTACGGTTTCCCGGTGCGGCAGATCACCACCGGCGGCGCCTGCCACCTGGACGCCCGCATGGTGGAGCGCCACCTGACGGATTGGCCGGTGGACGAACTGGAGATCCTTTTCCTGGAAAACGTCGGCAACCTGGTCTGCCCCACCAGCTACGATCTGGGCGAGGAGGCGCGCGCGGTGCTGCTCAGCGTCACCGAGGGCGAGGACAAGCCGCTCAAATATCCGGCCACTTTCCACCACGCCGACCTGATGGTGCTCAACAAGATCGATCTGCTGCCCTACGTCCCGTTTTCCATGGAACTGGCCCGCGAGAATGCGCGGCGGGTGCAGCCGGAGATCGAAATCCTGGAGGTCTCCTGCACTTCGGGCGCCGGCCTCGGGCAGTGGAACGATTGGATTGAACGCCACTTATGACCGATTATCCCGTGATCAACGGCCTGATTTTCTGCGGCCTCGGCATCATCGTTTTCATCATCGCCTTCTCGCTGGTGCTCAAACTGGCGCCGCTGGACCTTTGGAAGCAGATCGGCGAAGAGCGCAATATCGCGGCCGCCATCCTGGCCGGAGCGGTGGCGCTGGGGATTTGCTGGATCATTGCCGCCACCCTGCACTGATCGGCGCTTCATCGCGCTCCTCAGCCGGGGTTGACAGACGAAAGCGTCTGTCCCACGTTGGTGGGCAAGGGCTTGCGTTATTGTGGGGCAGGCGCTTCCGCCTGCCAACTGACATTTCGGTAACCGGCGCCGGGGCGCGCGCGTTTACACTGTATATAGCCATGAATATTCGGGGTCGTTCGCTCGTAGTGTGCTTGGGCCTGCTCTGCCTTTCCGCGGCCCGCGCCCAGCAGTACACCATCCAGACATTGGCCGGCAACGGCGCCGCCGCTTTCGCGGGCGATAAGGGCGCCCCGGCGGCGGCGCAGTTCACCTCTCCGGGCGCGGTGGCGCTGGATTCCAAGGGCAACCTCTATATCGCCGACACCGGCAATCATTGCATCCGCATGATCTCTGGCGGCACGATCACCACCATCGCCGGCACCGGCGGCACGGCCGGTTATTCCGGGGATAAGGCCGCGGCCACCGCCGCCACGTTGAATTCCCCGAGCGGGCTGGCGTTCGATTCCGCCGGCAGCCTGTACATTGCCGATACGGGGAATAACGTGATCCGCAAAATCACCAGCGGCACGATCACCACCGTGGCCGGCATCCAGGGGCAGGGTGGCGGTTACGGCGGCGATTTGGGACCGGCTACATCGGCGAATCTCAACGGCCCAACCGCCATCGCTCTGGATTCGGTGGGCAATCTCTACATCTCGGACAATGGAAGCAGCCTGATCCGCAAGGTGGATACCGCGGGCATCATCACCTCCTATCTGGGCTCCGGCGCCACCGACAAGAGACTGGACCATCCCAACGGGCTGTGGTTCGATGCCAGCGGCGCGCTCTATATCGCAGACTCCAACAACCAGCGCGTGGCCAAATACGTCGCGCCTACGCTGAGCAATTTCGCCGGCAACCTCACCGCGGGCTCTACCGGCGATGGCGGCCAGGCGGCCAAGGCTCAATTGAATAAGCCGGTGGGCATCACGATTGACGCCGCGGGGAACATCTACGTCGCCGACACGAACAACAGCCTGATCCGCAAAATTACCACGGACGGCATCATCACCACGATCGCGGGCAGCCGCATAACGGGCTACGGTGGCGATGGTGGAAACGCTACCTCCGCCTCGCTGAGCTTTCCGCGCTCTGTTGCCGTCAGTTCCAACGGCACGGTCTACATCGCCGACACCGGCAATCACGCGATTCGCGTGCTCAACCCGGCCTTT
>JADGNT010000199.1 GCA_017883345.1 Candidatus Solibacter sp.
AGCGGCGCGCCGTTGCGCGTGCGCTCGCGAATCAGTTCGAAGGCGGCGGCGCGCACTTTGTCCACCCGCCGGCCGGCTTCCAGATGCGTTTCCAGGGAGTCAGGCGTCCAGCGCGCCTCGAAAATCTGGATCAGTTCGGCGGCCGTGACCACTTCCACGCCCAGGCTGCGCACCAGTTCCACCGTTCCGGCGTCAACAATGGCGACGTAGGGCACGGCGCACATCGGGGAATACGCCATGGCCACGCGCTTCATCCCGGCCGTGAGTTTGCCCAGCGCGGCCAGTTGCTCGGTCCAACTGGAGTAGGCGATCTTCTCGCCCGGCAGCCCCGCCAGTTGGTTGCGCTCGATGCGGTGTTCCATGCCCTTGGGCTCGCCCTCGGCGGGGATCATGTAATACCAGCGGCGCGAGGGGCCCTTGCCAGGGGTGAGGCCCAGAATCCGGTAGGCCAGCGGATCGCGCAGGTGGTGATCGAAGAACAGCCACCCGTCCAGCTTCTGCTTGCGAAGTTCCTGTTGAATGTCGGTGAGGTTCATGTTGTGGCTCGTGTGGTCACGCTCAAACGCCTTTCCAAATCTTCTTGAGGGACTCCCTCAATTATCACATCCCCTTTTGAGGCCGCAAGTCGTTGATCTTACGAAAGCACAGAAGTCACCGTGGAGTTTCCACTGATATACTGAGGGCCAGAACGGAACGAATCATGAGACGATTTGCCGTTGTCTTCGAAAAGGCCGAATCCAATTGGGCTGCCTATGTTCCGGACCTGCCGGGTTGCATCACGACGGGATCGACTCTCGAGGAGACGAAGCACAATATTCGCGAAGCGATTGAATTGCACCTCGAAGCGATGCTGGAAGTCGGGGAACCAATTCCGGTTCCCACCAGCGACGTTGATTTCGTCGAGCTGGAAACGGTGGCCTGAACCGCGCAAGTCTCTACTTTCCGGCGGCGGCCAATCGCGTTTCCAATTCTGCCTCCGTGACACCCTCAATCTCTACAACCTTGAGCCGGCTTGTCAAGCCCTTCACGATGCGCACCCGCGAACGCGGCACGCCCGCGAGTTCCGCGATGAAGCGCACGCACTCGTCATTCGCCTTGCCATCCACCGGCGGGGCGGCTAGCGAAAGCTTCCAGGCGTCGCCCAGGCGGCCCGCCAGGGCGGAGCGTTTGGCGCGCGGATGCACCTTTACCGTGAGACGCGCCATGCCACTTTGGCCCTCAAGTTCGCCACGCCGGCCGCCACGCGCGTGTCCACTACGTCGAAAGCGATGGTGTCGTCCAGCCAGTCGTGGCTCGAACCATCCGCGTCCTGCGTGGCCACCGTCAGGGTATATTGCTGCGGCGTCAGCCAGCAGGCCAGTTGGAAATCCACTTCCAGTTCGTCCCCCGCCTCGAAATCGCCCAGCGGCATCTGCTCGATCCGCGTGTTGGTGCCGTAGACGTCCATGCCGATGCGCGTGCGCAACAGGATGCCCACCATCGGGTCGCGCGTGGCCGCATGGAAACGCGAGCGCACGCGGATGGTGATCGCCTCGCCGCTCGCCATGGAAGTCACGGCCTCGCCCCGCGCATTGAGAATCTCCGCGCTCAGGATTTCGCTGGTGCCATCGCCATGACGGAAGCTGCCGCGGATGCGGTCTTCCTTTTTGTTGCGCGCCTGCTGCCGTTCCAGCACCAGTCCGATGTACCGGTTGATCACGTCGTTGGGCGTGCCCTGGGCTTCGATGCGGCCGTGGAGCAGCAGGATGGCGCGGTCGCTGAGCGCCTTCACCAGCCCCAGATCGTGCGAGACGAACAGCACCGTGATCTTGCGCGCGCGCAGTTCCTCGAACTTGCGCACGCAGCGATTGGCGAACACGGCATCGCCCACCGCCAGGGCTTCATCCACAATCAGGATCTCGGGATCCACATGGATCGCGGTCGAGAAGGCCAGGCGCACGTACATGCCGCTCGAATACTCTTTGACCGGGCGCTCGATGAACTCGCCGATTTCGGCAAATGCTTCGATCGAGGGCATCGCCTTGTCGATCTCGCCGCGGCTCAGCCCCATGATTTCGCCGTTGAGGTAGACGTTCTCGCGGCCCGAGAATTCCGGATTGAAGCCGGCGCCCAGTTCCAGAAGGGCGGCGATCCGCCCGCGCGTCACCACCCGTCCCGTGGTGGGTTGCAGAATCCCGCTGACGATCTGCAGCAGCGTGCTCTTGCCGCAGCCGTTGGGGCCCACCAGGCTCAGCACTTCGCCTTTTTCCACCTCGAAGCCGATATCCTTGAGCGCCCAGAAATCGCTGTGGTGCGCGCCTGCGCCCGGCAGCAGTTCGCGCAGCCGGTCGCTGGGGCGCCGGTATAAACGATACAATTTGGAGACGTTCTGAACCAGGACCAACCTTCAGTGTAGCCCGTGGCATAAGGCTCCGCCTTGTGCATCCGAGCGAAGCTCGGACCTGGAGTTTCTACATTTCCCACCAGATCTGTTTTGATTCCATTACTCCAGGAAGCAGTGCGCGACCGGCTGAATCGGAAACGGAAAGGCTGGAAAGAGTACTTCGGATGGGGGAGCCGATCGAAGGCATACGAGGCGCTCGATGAACATGTTGAGGAGCGTGTGCGGCACTTCCTGCGACGGCGGCACCAGGCGCCATCGCCAGGCACCCGTCAGTATTCGATGGAACGGGTCTTCGGTGAGTTGGGCGTGTTCCGGCTCCGGGGTCCGCTAGGTGTCGCGGGTTCGTGAGTCTGCGAGGAAGCCAGCCGGAAAGGCGGATGCCGGAAATCGGCACGTCCGGTTTGATGAGCGGGGTTGGCAAACGGGGCGGCGCTCGGCGTCAGTACCCGCGCCCAACCTCGACTCTACCCGCCAACCGATTTTCTTACTGTTCGAGTTCGAAGGTCACCGTGACGGTGGTGGCGACCTCCACCGGTTGGCCGTTGAGCAGGGTTGGCTGATAGCGCCACTGGCGCACGGCGTCCAGCGCCGCCTGGGCGAGGCCCGGATGCACGGTGGTGTTGATCACCTCGGGATTAAGCGTCTCGCCGGTAGTGGAGATGACGGCGCGCAGCATGACGGTGCCGGTGATTCCCTGCTGTTTGAGGTCCGCCGGGTAGACGGGGTGGACCTGCCTGACAAGCTTGGCCGCCTGCACATTGCCGCCGACGGGAATGCGTTGGGGCGTGCGCGCGGGGACAGATGCGGCGGGCGCCGGCGGCGCCAGGCTGCCACTAGCCGGCCTGGAACCGATGACGGTCACCGCCTCCGAGATCTGGCCGAGCGGGAGGGTGACCAGGGCCTCGACGCGCCGGCCGGCCTCCACCAGAACTTCCGTCTTGCCCACGGCAAACCCGCGGGCGCGCACTTCGATGGCGTAGTGTCCCACCGGAATATTGGGAAATCCAAATTCGCCGGCAGCGTCGACTATGGCCATTTCCTCGTTCTTGCCGTCGAGGTTCTTGACGCGGACTTCAGAGAACGGGACGCGCGCCTGGCTGATATCCTGGACGATTCCGGCGAGCGCGCCAGTTCCGGCTTGGGCGTGCAGGGTGACGAGCGCCACGGGCAGCACCAGCGCGCAGGCCACCGCGGCCACGGTTACGGCCAGGCGGCGGTTCAGGGGCGCACGATTGCGCGAGCCATCGAGCACCGCGCGGACGCGATCCTCCAGGTCGCCGGTTTCGGCCATGGCGGGAGCGTCCGCCAGACTGCGCCGTTCCACCAGGACGCGCGCCAGTTCCAGCAGGTGTCCGGCGTAATCGGGGGCGGGCACGCCGCCAGAGAGCACGGCATCGTCGCAGGCGCGTTCGCGCTCCTTGCGGAGCTCTCTGGCGGCCAGCCAGACGAGGGGATGGAACCAGTAGAGGCAGCAGGCGGCCTGGGCGGCGAGCTGGGCCAGGATATCGTGCCGCCGCACGTGGACCAGCTCATGCAGCACGACGGCGTGCAGGCGTTCGGCGGGCCAGTGGCGAGCCGCCTCGGGCAAGAGCACGACGGGGCGCAGGGTGCCCCAGGTCATGGGCACTGCCGCGCCAGGGCTTTCGAGAGCGCGCACCGGGCGGTCGATGCCGAGAGCGCAGCGCACCGTGTCCGCCATCGCCTGGGCATGCGGCGCGGGCCGCGCCTGGCGGACCATACGCACCGTGCGCACGGCGCCGGCCAGAAATCGTGCCGCCACCAGCAGCAATCCGATGAGGTACAGCGCCAGTGTTGCCCGGGCTCCAATCAGAGTCGTGATGCGCCAGTCAGAGCCGCGACCGGGGTACCCCCCTGGGGTCGGGAGCGTTTGCTTCGCGCGCCCCGATGCCACGGGCGATGCCGCGGGCGCAACGGCGGCCACGGTTTCGCGGACAGACTGCGCGCCCGGCGCCGCCGGCCAGTCCCCCAGCGCGATCTTGGGCGCCAGCCGCAGGGCGACGGGCATGGCCAGAAGCGCCAGAAACGCCGTCGTCCAGATCAAATGCCGCAGCGCGGCGGACGCACGCCCGAAAGCGAACGACGCCAGAAACCCAGCCGCCAGCACCAGCGTGACGCGCACTACAAAATCCGCCCACGTCATGGTTGTTCTCCTTGCTTCCTCGCGGTTTCGATCATTCGGGAGATGCGCTCCAGATCTTGTGGGGCGAGATTGGCCGCCGAAAGGTCCAGCAGCGCCGCCACGGTCTCTTCCACGCTGCCGGCAAAGAACGTGGACACCATGTGGCGCAGCGCCGATTTGCGCGCCATGTCGCGCGCCACGGTCGGCAGGTACACATAGCGCAGCGCCTCTTCCTGGTGGCGCACGTGGCCCTTTTCCTCCAGCACGCGGAGTTTGGCCCGCACCGCCGAGTAGGTGGGCGCATCGGGCAGCGCCTGGTGGATCTCCGCCCCGGTGGCGCGTCCGCGCTGGTAGAGGATGTCCATGATCTGGCGCTCGCGCCGGCTGAGATTGCGATGTCCGTCTTTGCGCATAGACCGTATGCTGCAAAAGAAGCAGCGTGGTGCAAAAGTAGCATTACCGCCGGAGGTTGTCAAGGGGGAATACAATGAAATTTGCACACCCCAACCTCTGTTCGCCGGTTCGCACGCTACGCGTGGAGCGTCTTAGCGTTCAACATTGCCGTGGTTCTGTGGGGCGCCTTCGTGCGTGCCACCGGGGCGGGCGCCGGGTGCGGCCAGCACTGGCCGCTGTGCAACGGCGAGATGCTGCCGCGCTCGCCGAGCTTGAATACCATGATCGAGTTCACCCACCGGGTGACCAGCGGAATCGATCTGGCGCTGGTGGCGTTGCTGGTCTTCTGGGCTTTCCGGGCGTTTCCGCGACGCCACGCGGTGCGGCTGGGGGCTACGCTTTCAGCGATCTTTCTGATCAGCGAAGCGCTGCTCGGCGCGTCGCTAGTGCTGCTGGAGCACGTCGCCAGGAACCAGTCGTCGGCGCGGGCTTACTCGCTATCGGCGCATCTTGTGAATACGCTGACGCTGCTGGCGTGCCTGACGCTGACGGCGTGGTGGACGGCGGCCCAAGCGCCGGTGCGGGTGGGCGGACGCGCGGCGTGGATGGCCGCATTGAGTCTCGGCACAGTGATGATTCTGGGGATCAGCGGGGCCATCGCCGCGTTGGGCGACACCCTCTTTCCTTCCCGCTCGCTGGCCGAAGGCCTGGCCCGGGATTTCGACCCGGCGGCCAGCATCTTCGTGCGGCTGCGCCTCCTGCACCCGCTGATTGCGGCACTCGCCGGAGGGTGGCTGGTGTTCTATGCCGTGGCCACGGCGGGACGGCGGCCGGACCTGCGCCCGCGCGCCTGGATCTTGCTCGGGATGGTTGCCGGGCAGATCACGGCCGGGGTCGCCAACCTGCTGCTTAGCGCTCCGGTGTGGATGCAGATAGTCCACCTGCTGCTGGCCGACGCCCTGTGGATCTCGCTGGTACTTTTGTGCGCGGGGACCCTAGAGCCGGACGGGGTTTTGGCCGATAAGTCCATGTGACGTGTATTCTCTGGATTCTGTTCGCCGGCGCCGCCCTGGCTCAGACTGCTTCGACGCCGCCGCAGAGTGTGGACAGGACGGGCGGAATTCCGGATATTAAGGAGACTCAGGACTACGTGGAAGGGATCGTCAAGAAGATGCGGTGAGGGGCCACGAAGAGCCCTACGAGGTTGCGGGAAAAGCGGATACAGCCACCGATGAACGCCGATCCACACCGACAACACAAATTCTTATCTGTGTTTATCGGTGTTCATCGGTGGCTAAATATGCCTGCTACACGAACTTGTAGACGCCGGGGACGGGCAGCGGTGTCGGCGGGAAGCTGGCCTTGTAGTCGAAATTCTTGGGCATCAGATCCTGCTTGGAGTTCATGATCATTTCCCAGGTGACTTTCTGGCCGCTGTAGGCGGCTTCGCGCCCCATAATGGCGGTCAGCGTGCTCTCCGCCACGGCCTGGGCTTCGTTGATGTACGGCCCTTTGCCGAGGATGCTGTTCACCATGTCCATGTGTTCCTGCACGTAGGGATCGAAGGGCAGTTTCGCGCCGCGGAGTTCGCTGGAATCGACGACGCCCTTAGTGCCGACGATGAGCTCGCTGACGTTCTGCGCGCTGCCGTTGTACTGGCGGCAGTAGCTGGACATGTGGGTGCCGTCCGCATAAACGAAATCGGCCGAGCAGTGGTCGTAGATGTTGCCGTATTCCTCCTCGCGCGGGCGCCAGGCAGCGCCGCCAGAGGCAACGACTTCCACGGGATGACCACCCTTGAACCAGTTGCAGGTGTCGATGTTGTGGAGGTGCTGCTCGACGATCTGGTCGCCGCAGATCCACACGAAGGAATACCAGTTGCGCTGCTGCCATTCCAGGTCGCCCCACTTGGGGTCGCGCTTCTTGTTGGGGAATAACTTGGTGTTGTTGAAATTCAGCACCGGGGTTCCCACCCAGTTGGCGTTCATGTGGACGATCTCGCCGATGTCGCCGTTCTTGACGCGCTTGTACTTGTCGAGGTACCACGTCTGGGAACGGCGCTGGGCGCCGGATTTGACGGTCAGCTTGAGTTCCTGGGACTTCTTGGCGGCGGCCATGAAACGGCGCACGCCGGTGGCATCCGTCCCCATGGGTTTTTCGCAAAAGATGTGTTTCTTGGCTTCCACGGCGGCTTCAAAGTGCAACGGGCGGTAGCCGGGATTGGCGGCCAGCATGATGATATCGACGTCGCTCGACATCACTTTCTTGTAGGCATCGAAGCCGACGAAGCGGTGCTCGGCATCCACCTTGAAGCGGCTGGAGAGCTCCGGCTTCAGGGCCTTGGTCATGCGGATCGAATCCTCCAGGCGGTCTTCGAAAACGTCCGCCATGGCGACGATCTCGACGTTGTCGCACCCGGTGAGGATATTCTGCATGGCCTGCGTGCCGCGGCCGCCGCAGCCGATCAGGCCGGCTTTCAGCTTCGCATTACCCTGGCCGCGGACCAACTCGGGTCTGATGATCTGGAAGGCGGTGGCACCGCCGATGCTCGACGCAAGGAAAGACCTGCGTGACGTGGACTCGTTCATTTCATGACCTCCGGACCATCTATTCTATAATGCGGATCGCTGCCATGGATTTGGGCGATTACACACATTAGCCGGACCTGGCGCGCGCGGGCACGATTCCGGCGCACACTCCCCGTCCATGGCTTCCCTGCACTACAATGAAGTGCATGGACACCGAAGTGTACAGTTGGCGCGTATCGCGCGAGCTGAAATCCGAGTTGGAACGGCAGGCGCGGATCCGCCAGACTTCGCTTGCGGCGGTGCTGAATCTGGCCGCCCGCGACTGGCTGAAACAAAGCGCCGTGACGATTGGGGAAGACGAAGAGCAGCGACGCCTTCACGAAGCGGCGATGAAATGCGTGGGGACCATCGCGGGCGGCAACCCTCGCCGGGCGGAAACCGCGCGCGAGACGATCCGCGAGCGTATCAAACTGCGCCATGCGCGGTAACGCACTGATCGACACAGGTGCGATCTTGGCGATACTGGACCGGACGGACCGCTGGCACGAGGCCTGTGTCGATGCA
>JADGNT010000200.1 GCA_017883345.1 Candidatus Solibacter sp.
CCGTTCCTGCAATATTCCAGCGAGAAACCGGCGGATCCGATTGAACTGCGCGTGTATCGCGGAGCCAACGGTAAGTTCACGCTCTATGAGGATGAGCACGACAGTTACAATTACGAAAAGGGAAAATTCGCCACCATTCCGCTCGAATGGAACGAAGCCAAACAAACCCTGACCATTGGCAAACGCACGGGTGGTTTCCCGGGCATGTTGAACGAACGCACCTTCAACATCGTCTGGGTATCGGATAATCACGGTGCCGGAATACCCATTACCGAGAAGCCGGATGAAGTCGTTCGTTATACTGGTAAGGCCGTTACCGTCAGCAGCAAGTGATAACTGAATATAACAGTTCACTCAAAAAATAATGAAATGAAACAGCACTTGGTCTTGATCACCTTTGCGGCGACGGTTGCGGCAGCATTGTCTTCTACCGCCTATGCGGACTCGCTGGACCTGCCCAATGCCAAGCTCAAGGTGGATCCGTTCATGCCCTTGAAAGCCCAGGCTTTTCCCTTGGAACAGGTGCGCCTGCTGGATGGCCCATTCAAACACGCGATGGACCTGGACCAGGCCTATTTGCTCGCCTTGGACCCGGAACGGTTGCTGCGCACGTTCAAGATCAACGCCGGCCTGCCGACCACCGCTGCCCCACTGGGTGGATGGGAGGCTCCGGGCGGCGAATTGCGCGGGCATTTCATCGGTCATTACATGTCTGGCTGCGCCATGATGTATGCCAGCACCGGCGACCCGCAGGTCAAGGCCAGGGGTGATGCGGTGGTGAAAGGACTGGCCGAGTGCCAGGCCAAGTTGGGCAGTGGCTACTTGAGTGCCTATCCTGAGACTTTTTTTGATCGCGTCGAGCGGCGTCAGCAGGTCTGGGCGCCGTATTACACGATGCACAAGATCCTTGCCGGTTTGGAGGACATGTATGTCTATGGCGACAACCAACAGGCGCTGGAGGTGGCCAAGAAATATGGTGATTGGTTTATAGCGCGGAACGCCAGACTTACCGACGAACAGATGCAAAACATGCTGGGCGAGGAACACGGCGGCATGAATGAAGCCTTGGCCAATCTTTACGCGCTCACCGGCGAAGACAAGTATCTGAAGATCGCCCTTCGCTTCAACCACTACGATGTCATTGGGCCGGCCATGGTCAAACAAGATCCCATGGCTAATCGGCAACTGCACGCGAACACCCAGATTCCAAAATTCATCGGCACCGCGCGTGAATACGAAATGACTGGTGATTACGCTTTCAAGACCGCGTCGCTGACCTTCTGGAACGTCGTGGTGAGCAACCGTTCCTACGTCATTGGCGGCAATAGCGATGGCGAGCAATTCTCCCCGCCCAACCGCATGTCCCAGATGGGGCCGAAGACAACGGAAACCTGCAACACTTACAACATGCTCAAGCTGACCCGCCACCTGTTCTGCTGGAACCCGCAGGTCGCCTACGCAGATTATTATGAGCGTGCTCTCTACAATCATATTCTGGCCTCCCAGAACCCGGATACCGGCATGATGTGTTACTATGTGCCGTTGCGTTCGGGTTCCGAGAAAACCTACAATTCGCCCAACAACGACTTCTGGTGCTGCACCGGCACAGGCGTGGAAAACCATGCCAAATATGGCGACAGCATCTATTTCCGATCCGGCAAGGAGACCCTCTACGTCAATTTGTTCATTGCTTCAGAACTCAATTGGAAGGATGCGGGGATCAAGGTGCGCCAGGAGACCCGTTATCCCGATGAAAGTTCCACCAAGCTGATCTTCACCTGCGATCAGCCGGTGAAGCTGAAAGTCAATTTGCGCCATCCCTATTGGGCCGTCGCCGGTTACGAAGTGCGCGTCAACGGCGAAAAGCAGAACCTTGCCAGCGCGCCGGGCTCGTGGGCAGTGCTGGATCGCGAGTGGAAATCCGGCGACTTGATCGAGATTTCCATGCCCTTCAGCCTTCACACCGAAGCTTTCAAGGACAAGCCTGATAGGTTTGCTTTCATGAACGGCCCGCTGGTTCTCGCGGCACCCGTTGATACCAGGAAAGCGTTTCCGGTGGTCGTCGCCGATGAAAAGGCGGTTCTGGCCAGTCTCAAGCCTGCGGCCAATAGCCCCAACACTTTCACCGGTTCCGCAGATGTTTTCCGCATTCCCGGGGTGACCGGCTCTGGTCCAGAGTTCAAGCCCTTCTACAAAATGTTCGGCCAAAAGTATGAGGTCTATTGGGACCGCTTCACCACAGAGCAGTGGCAGTCGGCAGAAGCCAGCTATCGCGATGAGATCGCACGGCAAAAGGCCATTGAAGCGCGCACGGTGGACGCGGTGATCTGCGGCGAGGAACAGGATGAACGCGATCATGCCTTGAAAGGTGAAGGCATGAGCGTTCGCACGATCAACGAAATCGCCATTCGGTCCGCCGCCACGAACGGTTGGTTTTCCTGGGACTTTAAAGTGGTTTCCGGCCAACCTCTGCAGTTGAGCGTTACCTATAGCGGCGTTGCCGGCGGCGGACGCGGCCCAGCCCCGACCGCGTTCGACATCCTGGTTGATGGCACCAAACTGGCCAGTGAGCAAATGGCCGGGGGTGGACGCGGGCAGGCCGGTGGAGCCGCCCCGGCACCAACCATCAAGGTCTATCCACTCGATCCAGCCCTGCTGCAAGGCAAGAGCAAGATCACCGTGAAATTACAAGGGCAACCCGGTTCGCGCATTGCTGGTGTCCGGTCCGTGCGCGTGATGAAACCAGAATAAGCAAATAGCGAATCTCCAAGCGACTGCATAGCAACACTTTTACTAGCTCGATATGAAATCAATTCTCACACTTATTACGTTGGGTTTTACCACCCTGGTTTTTGCGCAAGCCCAATTGCCGCCGGAAATCGAAGACCCGGAATGCCTGGGCATCAATCTGGAGCCGCCGCACGCCACGCTCATGCCTTATGCCAGCATGAAGGAGGCATTGGCGGCGAAACGCGCGGATTCTTCGTTCAGCCGCAGCCTGAATGGCCTGTGGAAGTTTAATTGGGTGGAACATCCGGCGAAACGTCCGGTGGATTTCTTCAAGCCTGATTTCGATGTCAGCGGCTGGAAGGAGATCCCCGTGCCGTCGTGCTGGCAGTTGCAGGGATATGGCACGCCGTATTACCGCAACCTCGGCTACATCTTCCAGAAGGACTGGCCACGGGTGATGAGCGATCCGCCAAGGAACTTCACGGCCTACAAAGAGCGCAACCCGGTGGGCAGTTACCGGCGCGAGTTCGAGGTGCCGTCCAGTTGGAAGGGCCGTCGCACGTTCATCACGTTCAGCGGGGTGGATTCGGCGTTCTACGTCTGGCTGAACGGCGAGAAGGTGGGCTTTGCCATGAACAGCCGCAACGCGGCAGAATTCGACCTCACCAAGTTCCTCAAGCCGGGCAAGAACTTGCTGGCCGTCGAGGTCTATCGCTTCAGTGCGGGCAGTTACCTGGAGGATCAGGACATGTGGCGCCTGAGCGGCATCTTCCGCAACGTCACTCTCTGGAGCGCGCCGCAGGTGCATGTGCGCGATTTCTTCATCAAAACCGATCTGGATGCCGCCTATCGCGACGCCACGATGCAGGTCTCCACCGTGGTGCGCAATTACGGCGATCAACCTGCCGCCGCCCGGACGCTTTCGGTGGAACTGCATGATGCGAAGGGCAAACCGATGGCCGGCGTCAAGGCGGACGTGGCCGTGCCGGCGTTGAATCCGGGCCAGGAAACCAACGTGAGCGTCGCCATCCCGGTGAGCAATCCCGCCAAGTGGACGGCGGAAACCCCGAATCTTTACACCACGGTGCTGGCGTTGTCCGGCGAGGCCAAACCGGAACTCCTTTCCGCCCGGACGGGTTTCCGCGAGATCGAGATCAAGGGCCGCCTCTTCACCGTGAACGGCGTGGCGGTGAAATTGAAGGGCGCGAACCGCCACGAAAACGTGCCCGACACCGGCCACACGGTTCCCGAATCTTCGATGATCCGCGATCTGGAACTGCTCAAGCAGGGCAACTGCAACCACGTCCGCACCAGCCATTACTCGGACGATCCGCGCTGGTATGAACTCTGCGACGAGTGGGGCATCTACCTCGTCGCCGAGGCCAATTGCGAGAGCCACGGTTACGACCGCCGGTTCGACAATGAACCAAGAATGAAAGCCACCATCGTCAACCGCAATGTGGCCAACGTGGAGAACTTCAAGAACCATCCTTCTGTCATCATCTGGTCACTGGGCAATGAAAACGGCGGACGCGGCAGCAACTTCGTCGCGGCGCTCGAAGCCATCAAGGCCATTGACCCCACCCGTCCGACGCATTACCAGCGTTTCGGCAGCGGGGCGGGCAATCCCGCCGACTTGGACAGTGAGATGTATACGGCCCCCAACGACCTCGCTCGCATCGCCGCCAACAGCACGAGCTACACCAAGCCGTTCTACCTTTGTGAATACGCCCACGCGATGTTCAACTCAATGGGATCCATCGGCGACTACAATGATTTGTTCGATCAATATCCCAGCCTGCTCGGCGGCGCGATTTGGGAATGGGAGGACCAGGGCATCTGGAACCGGCGCGACCCCAAGCGCCAGTTCATCGCCTTTGGCGGCGGCTTCCGCGAGGTGCCCAACGACCATTATTTCATCCACAAGGGCGTCGTCTTCTCCGATCGCACCCCCAAGCCGCATTACCCGGAAATGAAGCGCGCCTATCAGTGGATCAGTGCCGCCCCTGCCGACCTAGCCGCTGGAACTATCAAAATCCGCAACAAGTATGCCTTCATCACGCTGGAAGATTTCGCCGGACACTGGACGTTGAGCGAGGACGGACGCGCAATTCAACGCGGCAATTTGCCCGAACTCACGCTGGCGCCCGGAGCCGAACAAGTCGTGCCCGTGGCGTTCAAACCGTTCACCGCCAAAGCCGGCGCGGTGTATTTGGCGGATGTTTCCTTCACGCTGAAAAAAGACCAACGCTGGGCCAAGGCCGGCTATGAGGTGGCCCACATGCAATTCCCCATGCCACAGGCCGCGCCCGCCATGGCAGCCAACGCCGCTCCGATGCCCGCGCTCAAGTTCGCCGAGGCCGGGACCAACATCACCATCACCGGCCAGGGTTTCCAGGCGGTGTTTGACAAGGAAACCGGCACCTTCTCGCAGCTCAGCCGGGACGGGAAGAACCTTCTGGTGGATGGCGCGGGGCCGCGGTTGCATCTCTGGCGCGCGCCGCACCAGACCGATGACATGTGGGCCTATCGCGACTGGCAGCGCTACGGTCTCAACGATTTGAAACGCACCGTGAAGCGCGTGACCATCAGTCAGCCCGCACCCGGCGAGGTGCGCATCGAGGCCGTGATTAATGCCGAGGGCAAGCAGGAATACAGCGTCGTGCATTCGGCGGTTTACACGATCTACGGTGACGGCTCGATTGCCGTGGATAACGCGGTGACGCCGACGGGGCGCCGCATTCCCTGGGCGCGCCTGGGCGTGCGGCT
This sequence comes from Candidatus Solibacter sp., assembly GCA_017883345.1. GTDB lineage: Bacteria > Acidobacteriota > Terriglobia > Bryobacterales > Bryobacteraceae > Solibacter. Next base: position 5,500 of record JADGNT010000200.1, read on the forward strand.
GGAACTGGTGCCGCAATACGAACAGGTCACTTATCTCGGCCGCGGGCCGATGGAAAATTACAGCGACCGCAAGCGCGGTTCCGACATCGGGCTTTACTCCGCCACGACCCGCGAACTCATGACGCCCTACGCCAAGCCGATGGAATGCGGCAACCACGAGGACGTCAGTTGGGTGGCCGTGTCCGGCCGCCGGCTTCCCGCCCTGATGGCCCAGGCGGATGGCGGCGTGCTGCAATTCTCCGCGCTGCCTTACACCGATGAGGTGATGACGCCCATCGAATACACCGTGGACCTGCCCGCCAGCCGCAGCACCGTGCTGACGGTGGCGAAACGCACACAGGGCGTCGGTTCCAATGGCTGCGGTCCGCGCCCGCTGGAGCCTTACTTGGTCTGGTCCGCGCCGGAAACCTTCTCCTATGTGCTGCGCCTGCTGCCCGCCGGGACCAAGGACTTTGCGCCGGTCGGCCGCCAGGGCGTGCCGCAAACGCGCGTGAAACCCGCCGTTGAAACCGCCAGCATGACTGCCCCCGCACTCCGCGGGAAGGCCATCGCCGCGAGCAGTTTTGAGGCGGGCGAAGGCGAAATCCGCTTTGCCGTTGATGGCGACGAAAGCACCTTCTGGCACAGCCGCTGGAGCGGCGAACCCGCCCAGCCGCCGCACTTTCTGACTGTGGATTTGGAGCGCGAGGTCAACGTAGCCGCCGTGAACTACGTCGCCCGCAGCGACAGTGAGAATGGCCATGTCCGCGACTACGAGATCTATCTCAGCAAGGATGGACAGAACTGGGGCGAAGCCGCCACCAAAGGCCGCATCCCCTCCGACTCCGCCAAGGAACTCATCCGGCTCCCTCAGCCGGTTAAGGCACGCTACCTGAAGTTCGTAGTCTTGAGCGAGCAACAGAATCAACCCTTTGCCACCGTGGCGGAATTGGGAGCGGTAGAAGCGGCCACCAGTCGTTGATTTGTCCGTCCTGGCGCAAACAAACCAAATTCTGTTTTAGATGAAACAGGCCAGACCATTGAGCATATGCAAATGAAAAACAAACTGCTGATTTCGGCTGCTCTGGCAGCAGTGGCGATTGACTGCTCCGCGCTGAACCCGATCGTTCAAACCATCTACACCGCCGATCCCGCGCCCGTGGTGCATGACGGCGTCTGCTACCTGTATACCAGCCACGACGAAGACGTGTTGGTGAAGAATTTTTTCACCATGAAGGACTGGAGATGCTTTTCGTCCACCGACATGGTCAATTGGACGGATCACGGGGCGGTGGCCACGCTATATGATTTCAAATGGGCTGGCTCCGGCTGGGGCGGCGGATTCGAAAATGGCGCTTGGGCGGTTCAGTGCATCGAGCGGAATGGAAAGTGGTTTTTGTATTGCCCGCTTCAGGGGCGGGGGATCGGCGTGCTGGTATCCACCAATGGCCCTTTCGGGCCGTTCACCGATCCCATCGGGAAACCGCTGATTGGCGGCGATAACATTGACCCGACCGTTTTCATTGATGACGACGGCCAGGCCTATCTTTCCTGGGGGAACCCCAAGTGCTGGTATGCGAAGCTGAACCAGGACATGATCTCCTTGGACACCAGCATCGGCAACAAGGGTCTCGTCGCTTATGACATGACCGTTGAGGCTTTTGGAAAACGCAGCAAGGAAGATCCTAAGCGCCCTACCAGCTACGAAGAAGGCCCTTGGCTCTATAAGCGCAATGCACTTTATTACCTATTCTTTGCCGGCGGCCCCATTTCAGAACATCTTGGCTATTCCACCGGTCCCAGCCCCATTGGCCCCTGGAAGTATGGTGGGGTGGTGCTTCCTACCCAGGGCGGCAGTTTTACCGACCATCCTGGTGTGGTGGACTACAAGGGGAAAACCTACCTGTTCTACCACGATGCCGCGCTGCCTGGCGGCGGTGGATTCAAGCGTTCCGTTTGTGTGGACGAACTGAAATTTAATCCCGATGGCTCGGTCGTCCAGATGAACATGACGAAGGAAGGGGCGGCTCCCGGCGCCATGCTCAATCCCTATCAGCGCGTCGAGGCGGAAACCATGGCCTGGGAGTCGGGTATCAAAACCGCGAAGAGCGACGACGTGGGTGTCTATGTGACCGACATCCACAATGGAGCTTACATCAGGGTATGCTCGGTTGACTTCGGAGACAAAGGAGCGTCGAAATTCCTCGCCAGCGTCGCCAGCGCGACCGATGGCGCCGCAATCGAACTCAGGCTTGATGGGCTGTCAGGAGAATTGATCGGGATACTCAAGGTCAAGCCCACCGGCGCTTTGGACAAATGGAAAACGCAATCGTGCCGCGTGAAAGGCGCGAAGGGCGTGCATGATCTGTATTTGAAATTCACCGGCAACAGTTCGCCGTTGATGAATTTTGATTGGTGGAAATTCAATAAATAAACTGATTATGTTCCGCGTCATCTCCATTGCGTTGCTGTTGCTCGGCGCGGGCGTTTTCCCGTCGTTTGCGGCTGCTGAAAATCCCGC
>JADGNT010000201.1 GCA_017883345.1 Candidatus Solibacter sp.
CGGAGCAGCGCGGCATCGCGCCGCAGCGCGGCGGTGGCCGGGTGCTCATCGCCGGAGAGTCCGACCGCGCCCTTGCGCAGCAGCGTGGAGGGGTTGGCGGCCCATCCCGCCGGATAGAGGGCGTCTTCCACGTCCGTCCACAGCAGCGCCCCGCGGGCCGAACTCATGGCCTCGCGGCTGCGCGCGAAAGCGCTGGTCTCGATGGCGGAGATGGTGGTGACCGGCGAGGGAGGCGCGGCGGCATCGATGGCCAGCGCGCGGCCCTCCACGAAGGCGATGGGGCCGCCGTGGGACGCGGTCTGGGTGGCCAGCACCTGCTCGAGTTGTTTCAGCCAGGCGCGTTGCTGCGCCGCGTCCAGCCGCGCGTTGACCAGGCCGGGGACGGGCGGCAGCGGGCGCACCCACGCGCGCAGCCCGAGTTTGCGCAGCAGGCGGACGAAGCCCACCAGATCGCGGCGCGGGCTGGTGCGGCCGGTGAAATCGAATTCGCCGGGTTGCGGAGAGTGGTAGTTGGCGGGGATGGAGAATTCGACGGTCTGCACGCCGATGTTCTTGAGCCAAACCAGTTCCCGCTCCCAGAGCGTTCGCGGATAGAGGTAATAGGGGAACTCGACGGCCTGTAAGTAGTCGGCGCCGCGCGCCGGATGGGCGGCGAGCGCCATCAGCAGCAGGGCGGCGAGCCGTTTCAAAACCGCTTGCCTCGACGGATGCGGTAGTCATCGATGTTGGGCATGCGTATCACGTTGCACATTTCAAAGAGGCGCGAGCGCGCGCGATCCCCGATGTGGTCTCGCAACGTGCGTCGGTATTCGACGCCGACCGCCGTCTTCTGAGTGGTCTTGCTGCCCTCAACATCGGCGTCGGGCAAGTTGGTGGTAGCGATCAGCGGCTTCCGGTTATTGCAGCGGTGGGTGACGATGGAGGTGACGGTATCCTGCACCCAATCGGTAACGCGGTGCGCGCCCAGGTCGTCGAGCAGGAGGACTTCGCTGTCGAGCGCCATGCGGTAAGCCTCCTTGTTGGAGGAGTTGGAACTGGAGTCGTAGCCCGCGCGGATGCGGTCGAGCAGAGTCTGGAAATCCGTGAAGACGCCTTCAAAGCCCTTCTGCATGATGCGGCGGAGGGCGGCCACGGCGAGGTGGGTCTTGCCGGTGCCGGGTTCGCCGATCAGAAGCAGGCCGGGATACGGGCCGGTCGGGAACGTGTCGGCGTAGTTCCTCACCTCGTTCAGCACGCTCTTGAGTTCCTTCACGGTATCGGCCTTGAAATTCTCAAACGACGCGTGGCGATAAAGCGGCGGGATCTGGGAGCGCTCCTCCAGCCGTTCGGCGCGGCCCTCGGAAAGGCAGGCGCAGCGTTCGGCGCCAGAGACGCTAGAGCGTTCGACGATGATCCAGCCGGTGCCGCCGCACTTTTCGCAAACCGGTTGCGTGGACATTACTTCTATTATGGTGCAGACGCACGCGGAGGGCGGATGGGTTTCGTGGGCAGGCCGATAACCTGCCCCACGTAGAGCGGGCCGTTAGCCCAACTTCCACAACCTGAGGCACGCGAGCTCGCAATATCAATCACTTGCATGTGCGTTCAGTGACTATCGGACGGCTCTGCGCAGGATCAAGGGGGTTGTCGGGGATTCGCAGAACCTGGTAGATCCGTTTGTGCTCTGCTTCCGGGGTTGTCCCCTTGCGGATGCAGATTTGCCGGCCGTCGCTGGTGGGCAAAACCACCGTGACGATCTGGTGGGTGGCGAGTTGTTCCCGCAGCGAGGCCCAGGAGGTGTGGATGCCCTGATCCAGGAAAGTCTTCTCCACCGTTGCCAGCAGATGATAGGCCAGCACACACAGGAAGATGTGGGTCTCGACCCGGCGCGCCAGATGGTGAAAGATGGGCCGCTCCATCAGCGGACTCTTCATCGCCCGAAAGGCTGACTCGACCCGCGTCAGCAACATGTACTGGCGCCAGATCGCTTCTTTCGTCAGGTCGCGGCGATCGCTCTTCAGCACATAGCTGCCGTCGAGTCGTTCGGCCCGGCGCTGCAACTCGCCGTCGGCCTCCCAGATCAGGGCGCGCCGCTCGGCCTCGTAGTGGATCTGATAGTAGCGGCCCACCCGGGAATAGCGTTCGCGCAGCCGCCCGATGGCCTGGTTCACTTCGGCGTCGGTCAGCGGTTTCTTCTTTCTCTTGGCAATCCCTCGCGACAGGCTCTCCAGGGCCGTCAGCAGCCGCTTCTCTTGCTGTTCCCGGATCGCCCGGTCCTTCTCCTTTCGTGGTTCACTCAGACACAGAACGTGCACTTCCTCGCCGACCAGACACTGTTTGAGGGAAACCTGCGTCTTGTGCTGACATGGATTGGTTGGCGAAGGCTGACGCACGATCTCTTCCCAGCCGGTCTCCTCGACAAACTCCTGCTCATGCTGCCAGCGCTCCTGCGGCTGGGTGGCCACCAGGTAGTGATAACCCCGGCCACGGATCTGCTCGATGTTTTTGTCGTAAGCCATCCCCCGGTCCACCGTCACCGTGACGCCGGCCTTCTTGCCGACACGCTTCTCTAAGGCAGCCAGCATGTCATCGACCGTGGTGCTGTCATGGCGATTCCCATCGAAGACCTCGTGGGCTTTGGGGAAGCCGTCGCCGTCCAGCACCAGCCCGACCACCACCTGTTTGCAGTCCGGTCGGGCCCAGAGGGCACCCCCACGGGAATAGCCCCGCTTGGCCTTCTCGTTGCGGAGCGCCTTGCCCTCGAAATACGTCGAGGTCAAATCGTAGAGATAGATGCTCTCGGGCAGCGCAAACAGCTCTTTCTCGCGTGCTGCCAACTCTCCTTCAATGAGCGCGCGTTGCGGGTGGAGGCGGTCGAGGTTGCGATAGAGGGCCTCGTCGTTCAAGCGGCGGAAGTCGGCATGCAGCAGGTCGGCCAGCGCCGTGCGGCGCACCCAGTCCGGCATGGCGTGCCCGGAGGAAGGAGTCACCAGCCGGTTGATCGTCATCACCTCGGTGAGCAGCCGTGTGCGCTCATTCAATCCCGCCTTGCGCAGAATCGCATCCAGTTGCAAACGGCGCCACATCTGGTGACCGACATAGACAGAGCCAGCCTCTCGTGCCTCCTGGATTTCGACTTGATCGAGGAAGACGCTCACTGATTTGGGGCGGGGGCCGGAGGGCGGTTGGGCCTCGATCCGCTGACGCAGCGATTCGACCTCGGCGTCAGGTAATAGGGATTGCTGCCCGCTCAAGGCGGCGTCCAGTTTGTGAGCCAGGGCGAGCCAATGCTCGCGGGGTGCCGGCTCCAGGGAGCCGAGCGAACAGATGGTGCGATGGCGGGGGCCGTTGGGTGTGCTGATGGATTCGACGAGCAGGTGATTGGTGTAGGTTTTGCCGCGGACTGTCTTGCGCGTTGGTTTGAGGAACACTTCGTCCCTATATACCGCGAAATTGGAACCAATGCAAGGGAAATCTGCTGGCGGTCGCAGCAGCGCGGAGAGCTGGTTGACGCTTGCTGCGGGCTATGGTTTCAGCGTGATATTGGGTTGCGATTGTTCGTGACTATTTTCGGCTTTTCCGGACGTTCGGATTGATTTTACAGGGAGATAGGGACCCTAAAATGTCGTAATCCATCAATTCCTGCACATGTAGTGTGGAAGTTGGGATAGGAGCGGTGCTCGCTGGTGAGGAAGCTCCGCGTGTAGTGGTTTTCGTGGACGAGATCGAAAAGGCCTTCGCCTGCCATGCCATGCCCGCCATGCCTGCCATGCCGGTATTCGTACCGGCATTCTTCGAAGAACGCCGGCAAGGACGCCGGCGTGGCAGCCTGGAAGGCTACGCTACAATATCTTGGTGATCAGCGTGTACGCGCCGTGGCTGGTATAGTCGCCGAAGGGTTTGACCACCATGAAGTAGGTGCCGGCCGGGAGGTTGCGGGCGATGCGCGAGTTGGTATTGCCGCCGCTATCGTCGTCTTCATCGACCACCGCGCCTTTGGAATCGAGCAGCACCAGGTAGGCGTCGAACTCGCTGGAGTTGAGGCGCAGATCGATGGCGGCATCGGCCGTCAGGTTCATCTGATACAAGTCGGCGAAGCTATTGTCGGTATACTGGCATCCAGTGTAGGTAATGACGCCGGTTACGGTGGCGCCCGCCGTCACCGTTGATTTCGGCGTGCAGAACGGAGGGCGCGGGCCGGTTACGGTGCGCAAATCGACCTGGTAGAGGCCACCCACCGTGGCGGAGGCGTCGCGCGCGGCCAGCTTGTAGGTTCCCGCGGGCAGGTACTGCACGATCAACGGATCGCCCGAGCCGTAGGTGTTGTCATCGTTGCGCACCAGGTTGCCTCTGGCATCGTAGAGGGTCAGGTAGCCATCCACTTCGCTGGAAGTCATGACGGCGAGCACCAGCGCATCCTCCGCCAGCGTGAAGGTGTAGTAATCCACCGGCTGGCCGTTGGCGGCGATGCAACTGCGCGGGCCAAGGCGTTGGATGAAGCCGCCATTCAGATCCAGCGATTGCGCAAAAGTGCAGTCCGGTATGTCGTGCGCCGTGAATTTGGCGGCGAGCTGGTAGTTCCCGGCGCCGGAGGCGGCGGCTCCGGCCACCGTGTAGACGCCGGCCGGCAGATCCGCCGTGATGTGCGCCACACCGAGGCCGTCCACTTCGTCATCGCGCACAATCAGGTTGTCCTTGCTGTCGCGGATGGCCAGGATGGTGTCGAACGCCCCGGAGCCGATGTCGAGATCCACGGTTCCGGCCGAGGGCAGAGTGAGGGTGTACAGATCGGAGAGGCCCACGCTGGCGCGGCAACTGGCGTCGGTGAGGGCGGAATTCAACTGGTCGCCAAAATTGAGCGGGCCGGCCGTGCAGGGCTGCGGATTGCCGGCCTGAAACGCGTACTTAAGCGCATAGTTGCCGCCGGAAGGAAGGTCGCTGAAGACTTGCAGGCGGTAGAGGCCCGCAGGGAGCTGCGCGCGCAGGCTGGATTGCACGTTGCCCTGCGCGTCGCTGCCGCCGCCCCCGGAATCGTAGGCCAGCGTGTTGCCGGCGGCATCCAGCAGGTTGAGCGTGGCGGTAAAATCGCCGCTGACCGCGCTCGCGCTCACCAGGCCGGCGTCGGTGAGGGTGAAGTTGTAGTAGTTGTAATACGATTGATCGCCGCTGCCGGCGATGGTGACAAAGCAACTGGAGGCGGTGATGGCATTGCTATCGCTATCGGAATCGGCGAGGGTTTTTCGCGCGCGGCAAGTTTCATTGTCCGCCTCCTGATAGGTGTTGGCGATCTCGTAAGCGCCCGTGCTCTTATCGGCGGAGGAGACAATGACGACGTACTGGCTATCGCCGCCCAGCACGACGTTCAGCGGGCTGGCCGAGGGCAGGGAAAGCGGGTTCCCGTCGATCGAGCGGACGGTGATCACGGGCGTGAAGTCCTGGCTGGTGACCGCCACCGTCAGCGTGCCGGCGCCGTCCGTGGTCAGGGTATAGGCTTCGTAGGGCGTGCCGTCGAGAGCCAGGCAACCGGAACTGGGGAGTTGCCCCGTGACGGTCTGGCTGCGTCCGATATTGGGAAAGTTCGCGCACAGCATGCCGGGTTCGCTGGTAAACGAGGTGTTCACGGCGTAGTTGCCGGTCTGGCCGGCCGCGCGGCCGTTTACCAGCAAGGTGTAGCTGCCTGCCTCAATGGGGCGGAGCAGGGAGGCGCCGGAATCGACCCTGATCCCCGAAGCGTCGCGCAGGGTGAGAGAAAAATCCCCGGTGTTGCCGCTCAATTCGATTTTGATCTGTCCGCGCACCGATAGGTCGAGGCGGTACGGGGCGTAGGGGGTGCGGTCGCCGAGTTGGCAACTGGCGGCATCGAGCGCGCCGGCGAGCGTCCCATTTGGGAGAACGCGCGCGACGGGGGGGCAGTCCTGGGCCAAGAGCGGCCACAGGCACACACCGATCCCCAACGTGATGGCGCGTCCGAGGCTCATTATCTACTTTAACCCACAAAACGTTCGAAGGTTCTGCTCCACAAGGGCGGAGGTGGGGCAGGCGCTTCCGCCTGCCAACCGCGGGCCCGAATCAAGAGTTGGCAGGCGAAAGCGCCTGCCCCACAAAGCACCCCCAACCCATCAGCGTGATACTCTGGCAATCGGAGCATTATGGCCATCACGCGCGAGAAAGCCCAGCTCATGAGCGCCTCGGAGATCGACCGGACACTGGTACGACTCGCTCATGAAATCCTGGAAAAAACCAAAGATCTGGATCAGCTTGCCTTTATCGGCATCCGGCGCCGCGGGGTTCCACTGGCGCAACGGCTTTCGGCGAAGATCGAGAGTCTGGAAAACCGGAAGGTGCCGGTGGGCATCCTCGACATCAACCTGTACCGCGACGACCTGAGCACGGTGGACGTCAAGCCGGTGGTCAGCGCAACCGAGATTTCGTTCAGCGTGGCAGGCAAGGACATCATCCTGGTGGACGATGTGCTGTATACCGGCCGCACCATCCGCGCCGCGCTGGACGCGCTGTTCGACCACGGCCGGCCGGCCCGGGTGCAACTGCTGGTGCTGATCGATCGCGGACACCGCGAACTGCCGATCGAGGCGCGCTTCATCGGGCGCAAGGTGCAGACCAGCGATATCGAGATCATCGAGGTCAAGTTCCAGGAGATCGACGGCATGGAGAAGGTCCTGATGGTGGAGAGGGCCGGGTAACGCGCCATGCCAGCCGGATTGCTCGGGATCGAGGAGTTGGACCGCGCCGAGATCGAAGCCATCCTGGCGCGCGCCAAGGACTTCCAGCCGATGCAGAGCCAGAGCTTAAAAAAACTGGACGCGCTGCGCGGCAAAATGATCGTCAATCTGTTCTACGAAGCTTCCACCCGTACGCGGACCAGCTTCGAAATCGCCGCCAAACGCCTGGGCGCGGACGCCGTGTCCATCACCGCGTCGGGATCCAGCGTCACCAAGGGCGAATCGCTGGTGGATACGCTGAATACCCTGGGGGCGATGCGGCCGGACGCCATCGTGATGCGCCACTCCGCCAGCGGCGCTCCGCACTTTCTGGCGCGCTACCTGCCCACGCCCATCATCAACGCCGGCGACGGCACCCACGAACACCCCACCCAGGCGCTGCTCGACGCGCGCACCATTCTCGATCGCTGCGGGCACCTGGAGGGCCTCAAGGTGGCCATCATCGGCGACATCGCGCACAGCCGCGTGGCGCGCAGCAACGTACACCTGCTCTCCAAGTTCGGCGCCGAGATCGTGCTTTGCGGGCCGGCCTCGCTGTTGCCGGTGGAACTGGCGCAGCTTGCGCCGGGCGTCCGCCTGACCACCGACATCCGCGACGCCCTCAAGGACGCCGACGTCATCATGATGCTGCGCGTGCAACTGGAGCGGCAGCATGAGGCGAGTTTTCCGGCCAGCGAGTATTTCCGCTTCTACGGCCTGCAACTGGAGCACATGGACCTGGCCAAACCGGAAGCCATCGTGATGCATCCGGGACCGATCAATCGCGGGCGCGAACTCTCCAGCGAGGTGGCCGATTTCCAGCGGTCGGTGATCCTCAACCAGGTGGAGAACGGCATCGCGGTGCGCATGGCGGTGCTCGAAAAGGTGATTGGATAGCATGCCGATCGTGATCAGGAACGGAAGGGTGATCGACCCGTCTTCCAACACGGACCGCGTGGCGGACGTGCTGATTGTGGACGGGCGCGTCGCCGGCGTCGCCCCCAACCTCTCCTCGCCGAAGGCGGAGGTGTTCGACGCCACGGGGATGATCGTGGCGCCGGGCTTCATCGATATGCACGTGCATCTGCGCGAGCCGGGGTTCGAGCACGCCGAGACCATCGAGAGCGGGTCGCGGGCGGCGGCGGCGGGCGGGTTCACGTCCATCTGCTGCATGCCCAACACCAAGCCGGTGAACGATTCTGCCATGGTGACCAGCTACATCGTGGAGCGGGCGCGCAGCAAGGCGCTGGTCAACGTGTTCCCCATCGGCGCCATCACCAAGGGGAGCGCGGGCGAGGA
>JADGNT010000202.1 GCA_017883345.1 Candidatus Solibacter sp.
ACAGACAGGACTGGCAGCGAATTTCCGGCAAAATGCGCCGGAAATCCATGCCAGTCTTGTCAGTCCCGGGGGCGCTCGTGGGTGGCGATGAAGTCACCAGGGCAGTTTTTCATGAGCTTTCGCGGGCCGAAGGCCCATCCCAACAGACGACACAAACCGATCGTCTGTCCCACCTGCGCCGCCCGGTTAGAGGCTGTCGACGAATTCGGTGAGGCGGTGGGAGATCTGGTCGCGAATCCGGCGGAACTCGGCGAGCCGGTGCGGTTGGTCGCCGGTGGCGGCAGCGGGATCTTCAAAGCTCCAGTGAATTCTGCGGGTCCCGACCGGAAAGACGGGGCAACTCTGTTTGGCGTGGTCGCACACGGTGATCACATAGTCGAAGGGCTGGCCGGCGAAGTCATCGACGTGCTTGGACCAGTGGGTGCGGATATCGATGCCGATCTCCGCCAGCGCCGCGATGGCTTCCGGCCGGACACTGCCGGGGCGGGTCCCGGCGCTGTGCACCTCCAGGCGATCGCCGGCCATATGGCGCAGCAGGCCCTCGGCCATCTGGCTGCGGGCCGAGTTGCCGGTGCAAAGAATGAGGACTCGGGTTTTCATGACTTTGTTCCTTTGTGAAACGGCCGATCCGAGATTCAGTCCTGCGCCGGTTCAGACTTGGCAAACGATTTCAGGCGCGCTTCCCGATCTTCCCGATCTTGCTGCAGTCCCTGTGCCAGCCGAAGCAGGCCGTTGGCCAAATACCAATCCGGCGAGTTTTTCCGCCCCTGGTTCTCTATCCAGTTCAGGTTCTCCTGAAAGGAATGGGTTGCTTCCGTATAGAAATCGCTCATAGGGTAACTCCTCTTCCTGAAACTCTTTGTGTACGGCAGGTCGCGACCTCGGTGAACACTCCACCAAACCACTTCCGATTGAGCCAGAGGGCGACATTCACCAGGGAAATCAGTACGGGCACTTCGACCAGCGGGCCGATGACGGCGGCGAAGGCGGCGCCATGGTGGATGCCGAACGTGGCAATCGCCACGGCGATGGCGAGCTCGAAATTGTTGCTCGATGCGGTGAAGGAGAGCGTGGTGGCCTCGGCATAGTTGGCGCCCAGCTTCTTGCTCATCCAGAACGAAACGAAGAACATGAGGACGAAGTAGATGGTGAGCGGGATGGCTACGCGGACCACGTCCAACGGCAGTTGCACGATCATTTCGCCCTTCAGAGAGAACATCACGACGATGGTGAACAACAAAGCGATCAAGGTGATGGGACTGATCCTGGGGATGAATTTCTTCTCGTACCACTCGCGGCCGCGGGCTTTCTGGAGCGCGAAGCGGCTGAGCATGCCGGCCAGGAACGGGATGCCGAGATAGATGAAGACGCTGCGCGCAATCGCGGCCATGGAAATGTCCACCTCGACCGCCCGGAGGCCCAACCAGCGGGGAACGGTGGCGAGGAAGAAGTACGAGTAGACGGAGAAGAACAGCACCTGGAAGATGGAGTTGAGCGCGACGAGGCCGGCGGCGTACTCACGGTCGCCGCGCGCCAGATCGTTCCAGACGATCACCATGGCGATGCAGCGGGCCAGGCCGATCAGAATCAGGCCGGTCATGTACTCGGGCTTGTCGCGGAGCAGCAGCACGGCCAAGGCGAACATCAGGATGGGTCCGACCACCCAGTTCTGGACGAGAGAAAGCAGCAGGATGCGGCGGTGCTGGAAGACGCGTCCCATTTCCTCGTATTTGACCTTGGCCAGCGGCGGATACATCATGAGGATCAGGCCGACCGCGATGGGTATGGATGTGGTGCCGACGCTGAAGCGATCGAGGAACGGCACCACGCCGGGGACGAGGTAGCCCAGAGCGACGCCGGCCGCCATGGCGGCGAAAATCCAGAGGGTGAGATAGCGGTCGAGAAAGGAGAGCCGGGGACTTGTGGAGGTTGGCATATGTGTTTTCAGCCTCTCGAAGTTCCCTCAAGTGCCAGTGAATCGTCCGCCAGCTCCCGCAAAAGTTCGGGGCCGACGGGCGCGGCGGGTTTCCAGGGGATCACGGTGAACCGGGTTGCCAGGCGTTCGCGCACTTCGGCGATGTACGGAGCCTCGCGGGAGCCACGCTCCACCAGGACGGGATCGCGGAATGCGCCGTCCGCGAAGCTTTGGTTGACGATCCAGGCGTACGGCTGAATGCCGGCGCGCCGGAGGTCGTCCTGCAGACGCGCCGCTTCATGCACCGGAGTCGCCTCCGGCAATGTCACCAGCAGAACCCGGGTGAACGCGGGGTCGCGAAGGCGCGGCAGAAGCTGGCGCACGGCGTCGGGCACGTCGCTCATGGTGCGTGTGACGTCGCGGTGATACGCTTCGGCCGCATCCAGCAGCAGAATGGTGTGTCCCGTCGGCGCCGTGTCCAACACAACGAAGCCCTGCGCCCCTTCGGCGACGGTCCGCGCGAAGGCGCTGAACACGGCGATCTCTTCGGTACAGGGCGAGCGCAAGTCCTCCTCCAGCAAGGCCATCCCCTGCGCGTCCAGTTGGGGCGCGGCCTTCGCCATGACGGCGGCGGAGTATTGACGGGTCTCCAGGGCGGGATCGATGCGGCTGACCGTAAGGTGCGGAATCGCCTCCCCCACGGTGCTCGCCAGGTGAGCCGCCGGATCGGTCGTGCTGAGTGACACGTGGTGCCCGCGGTGAGCCAGTTCGATGGCGATGGCTGCCGCGACGGTGGTCTTACCCACACCGCCTTTTCCCATCGTCATCACTACCCCGTGTCCCATGCTTTCCAGTTCGTCGATCAGGGCGGACAGCGGCAGCCCGGGATCGGCAACTGGAGAGCGATGGCGCGGTGGAGTGGCGCGAAACGGAGGAGCGCCGCCGAACACGCGGCGCAGGTTCTGCACGCCCATGGGCGCGTACGGAAGCAGCGGAACCTGGATTCGGGGCAGGCTGGCGAGAGCCTCGGGCATGGCGGCGAGCGCACTCTGGCCGCGCGCTTCGAGTGCGCAGGCGGCGGTGTCCGTCCGGTCCTGGGCGACAAAAGCGCCGTTCAGAAACAGGCATTGATTGGAGACGCCCATGTCCAGCAGTTCCGCCCTTGTCCGCTCGGCTTCGGCAAGCGCGGAGCGCTCCGGCCGGCTCACGAGGACGAGGGTGGTGGTGGACGCGTCGGTCAGCGCCCGCAGGCTGGAATCGTAGAGGGACTGCTGGGTTTCCAGGCCGGACAATGGTCCCAGGCAGGACGTGCCGGTGGTGTTACCAGCGATGAATCCCGTCCAGGCGGCCGGCAGTTTGAGCAGGCGCAGCGTGTGTCCCGTGGGAGCCGTGTCGAAAATGATGTGGTCGAACCCCGCCGTAGTATGGGGATCGCCCAACAGTTTGGTGAATTCGTCGAACGCGGCGATCTCCACCGTGCAGGCGCCGGACATTTGCTCTTCCATGCTGTGGATGGCGGCATCGGGCAACACGCCGCGATACGGCCCGATCACGCGGTCGCGGTATGCTTGGGCGGCTGCTTCCGGATCGATGTTGAGCGCGAACAAGCCGTCGGCGCCGGGGATTGCGGCGGGTTGGCCGGACAAGCGCACGCCGAGCACCTCGTCGAGGTTGGACGCGGGATCTGTACTCACGAGGAGCACCCGCTTGCCGCGGGCAGCCATGTCCACCGCCGCCGCACACGCCAGGGACGTCTTGCCCACACCGCCTTTCCCGGTGAAGAAAAGGATGCGAGTGGGATGCTGCAACAGGTTGGATGTCTTTTCCGAGTTCATCGCGTGAGAAATCCCCCGCTGCTCAACTGCAACAACTCCGATTGATGACGGGGAGTTCCACCGCGTTGGCTTCGACGCCCGTCAATCGAGCCAACTCGTCGCGCTTGGGGTAACAGCCCTTGCTGAGGATTGCGCCATCCAACAGGATCAACGGCAGGCATTCGTTGCCAAACTCCCGAAGCGCCGCTTTGACTACCTCATTGGCGGCGAATGCTTGCGGTTGCTGCGCCAGGTTGTAGCGTTCGACGGCGAGGCGTTGGTTGGCCAGCCAGTGAAGGTCGGACGAAAAGCTGACCAGGGCGGGGTCCACGCTGGGCCCGCAGACTCCCGTGGAACAGCACATGGGGGGATCAAACACTTGCAGTTTTTTCATGGTGAATCAATGCTCCTAGCGTTGTTCGTCGAACAACGATGAAAAAGATCACTAGCCGCTCAAATAATCGCGGCCAAGGCCTTGAGTCTTCGAAGCGTGTTGTAGTTGATGCAGTAGCCGACTCGGGGACCGTCCTGGTTGCTGCGGATCAACCCCGCATCCTTGAGGATTCTGAGGTGCTCGGAAACCGTCGATTGGGCCAGGGGAAGTTCTCCAACTAACTGACTGCAAACCCTCGCCTCTTTCCGCGACAACATGCGGAGAATACGCACCCGGGCCGGGTGACCGATGGCCTTTGCCAGTTTGGCGAGTTCTTCGTCCGCCTGGGGACCTTCGAGCGCCAGCAGATCGGCCTGCCCAGGCTGCTCGACTTCAGGGCAGCAGAGAGGGTTCGGATCGGATTGTTGTTTAATAGCCATTCGTCGATTAACGATAGCACGATGGGGAATTGCGGTCAAGCCTCGAGCAATTCGCGCAGTTTCACCGCGACCGTTCCGATGCGTTCTTCGGTAACCGGCGTCTTGCCTTTCTCCATGCCGAGGTCACTGACGCGCAGGTGGATGAAGCCGGTGAAACCGCCGAGTTCCATGGTCTTCTTGGCGCAGTCGCTGTCGCAGCCGTCCACCACCAGCAGGCGATCGGCCTCGCGGCTATTGACGTCGATCAACTCGACCTTGCCGGCGATGCCCGCCAGGCAAAACATCCTGGCGTCGCCCGCCTTGTGGAGTACCCGGACGGCGCGATCGCCAATCTCGGCGGTGTCGGCGGCTCCGGAGCAGCAGAACATCAGGTCTGTATTTCCTAAATTGGACTTGGGTTGGATGTTCATATCTTTTCTTTTCCTTTCCTGGGTGAACTACTTGGGTACGGTATCGGCGTGGACCAAGTCGAACTGTTCACGGGCTTGGCGCTGCAACTCGGAGTCCACGCAGGCGAAGAACCTGGCGACACACTTCATGCGCAGGCGATACCAGATCTGCGCCCCGCGGCGCTCGTCCGCAACCACGCCGGCGGTCTTCAGCACCGACAGGTGCTTGGATACCGTGGACATGTCCGAACCAACCAGCGCGGTCAATTCGCAGACACACCGTTCCGACTGCATCAGCTCATCGACCATCAGCAGTCGGGAGGGGTGGGCCAGAGCTTTGAAAACCTGGGCGCGGGCTTCATGGCGGGCGAGGGTCCGGGGATCCATCAACATCACTATACCGCCATTTGGCTAAACTGCCAAGTGTGCAAGTTCGAAGCGGCGAAGGTCTGCATCGAGGAGTGATGGCTTACTACGCATTTGGCGCACGCGGGCGCTACCAGGAGGCGGGACGCCCAATGCCACTTACTTTGCCAATGCCGCACAGTCTGCATTAGGGCGGCGCTCAAGGCGGGGCACACGTTTGTCACCACGGGGCCGATGCTGTTCCTCACGGTGAACGGAAAAATGCCGGGGGACGCGCTCGACGTGGCCGCGGGCAGCAAGCTCATAATTTCGGCCGAGGCGTATGGCCACAGCGGGCAGGCGCCGCTGCGCTCGGTCGAGATCGTGGGCCACGGCAAGGTGCTGGCGCGGTCCGAAGGAAAAGACGCGGCGCATTTGACGGTAGATCTGGAACTGCCCGCGGATCACGGCATCTGGATCGCGGCGAAGTGCGACGCGGGCCGAGGGCAGGTGGCGCACGCCACGCCGGTATACGTCAGTGTGAACGGCGGCGGCTGGGACAATCCGCGGACGCTGCGGCGGAATCTGGGAGTGCCGGAGGGGTATCTGAAGGAAGTGGAGCAGGACCTGGCGAATCCGGGGAACAATCTGGATCGGCAAGCGGTGCGGCATCGGGCGCAGTTGGAGAGGCAGATCGCCGAGGCGCGGAGTCAGTTGAGGAGGATGGCGGGGCGGTAACGAGCCGGCCGCCGGCAAGGTCCGCGCGCAAGAATGGGATAGCCGTACGGCAAACTGAAGATCGGAGTATACTATCATTGCCCTATGTGCCGGGCAGAGCCTTTCAGCACTTGGGCGGGGGGGGACATGCGCCGTTCAAGGTATTTCTGGCTGGTGGCCGCATTATTCGTAGTGCTGGAGACGACCGTCGCGTCATTCGCACAGGGAACCGCCGCGCCGAAGCCACCGCCCAAAGCCAAGCCGGCAGCGCCGCGCGCGCCGCAGAAGGCGGAGCCCAAACCGCCAGCCCATCCCAGTTCGGAGCCGGAGATCCTGACTAACGATTCCATCGTGAAGATGCTGGCCGGCGGGGTGGATGAAGAGATCGTGATCGCGAAGATCAACTCCTCGGCCGCGGCATTCACTATGGATGCGGACAGCTTGATTCGCCTCAAGAGCGCGAATGTTCCGCAGAAAGTGGTGCGCGCCATGCTGAATTGGAAGGCGCCCGGGACCGCTGCTCCCGCTAGCCCGGCCGTCCCTCCCGCCGCTGCCGTGCCGGTGCTCGGCAATATCGTGAAGGATCCTGGCCCCACGCTGCCTTCCGCCCCGCCTCCCGCCGCTCTTCCAGAGACTCCGTTGACTACCGTGACCGCACGTCAGGGGGCGGGTACATTTCCGCTAAGCGACAAGCCGCAGTCGGTGATGTTTGTGAAAAGCGAGGCTGGGACTGCCAAGGAAGCGGTGGTGAATATCGTGCTGAGCGATGTCGGGATTCAGTTGATCACCATGGGTCTCTCGCCGATGATCGGGTGGAACCCATACATGGGCGACGCCATCACTAAAGTGGCGAAGCTCGGCAAGGGCATGCTGCTGAATTCGAATGGGACGACCAAGGGATTCGAGATCGAGACCCTCACCGGATCGACGTCGGATGTCACGCTGAAGGAAGGCAAGGTCGAACTCCTGATTCCGCTGAACCTCTATATTCCAAGTGCGGATATGGACCCGGGCACCATCGAGCCGGTGGTGTTGAGAATGCAGCCCAGGGACAACGAGCAAAGACGGGTGCTCTCCGGCAGGAAGGTGATTCTCAATGTGACGAAGAAGGGACGGTTCGATATGAAGCCGGCCACCGACCGGGTGGAAAGCGATGTGGAACAGTCCCTGGTACCGATCACCGTGGAGCGGATGCCGAACGGGGTCGTCAAGATCACGACCAATGAGGACCTGAAGCGTGGCGAATATGCGTTGGTGTTCCGGAAAAAGGATGCGGCGAGTGTGCTCACGGCGAACGTTCCGCTGAAAGCGACCCCTAAACAGGCCCCCGCGGAGGCTACGCCGCCAGCGGGTTTCGCTGGAATGCCTCCGGAGATGATGGGCCAGATGACGCCGGAACAGATGGCTGCCATACAGAAGAGCCAGGCGCAGCCGCCAGCTCAGCCGCGAGGCGGCGGGATGTTTGGCGGCCTGGGCCGCCGTGGTCCGGCCGCCCCGCCGGCTAAGGCGCCCGGCTCGGACGCACCAGTGGCTGGGTTTTTGGCGTGGGATTTCCGCGTGCTCCCATAGGCACGAACCGGGTTCCCGATTCGCACATTCGAAGGTGCTATCGCAGTAAGCCACGGAGTTCGGGTGGAAGTTGCAGCGGAAGCGCCTTGGCAACGATGGCTTTCCACAACTGATAAACCCGCGTTGTGTTCTCGCGCGGAATATCGCCGCCGGTGACCGTGGCGTCCACCCCGTACTTCGCCCTCCAGTCCGGCGCCATCGCCTGGATCCGCTTGACGAGCTCCTCCGTACGGGGGTCGTCGGGCGCAGTCGTCGGGATCACCTGGATCATCGCAGTGTCCGCGTTCTCGTTGGGCACCGCCATGGGTACGGAAGCCACGCCGTCGGTGCGCTCGATGTCCGACTGGATGCCCGCGATGACCCCGAGCGGGTCGCTCGACTGGACGACCGACATCGTCACGATCAGCGGGCCATTGG
>JADGNT010000203.1 GCA_017883345.1 Candidatus Solibacter sp.
TTCCGCTGCTGAAGAGTGTGGCTTCCGGCCCCGATGCCGCTTTCTCCGATGCGGCGCTGGCAGCCCTGGCTTCGATTGGAAATGCGCCGGCGCTGGCGGCTATCGGGGAGGTCAGAAGAGGCCTGAGCGGCAACCGTCGCGAAGCGGCCTCGCGGGCATACATCCGCTGTGCGGATACGGTCGCGCCGGAGGGCGGGCGGGCCGCCGCGCTAAGCGTCTATCGACAGTTGAGCGCGCCCGCGGAGCCGCCCATGATCCGGATCGCGGCGCTCACGGGCTTGGCGGCCGCGAACGGAAAAGCCGCCGTTCCGCTGCTGTCGAAGGAGGTGGCGTCAGCCCATTCGGAAATACAGGCGGCGGCCATCCGCCTGTTGAGCCGGATTCCCGGCTCCGATGTTACGGCAACGCTGGCGAAGCAGTATCCCGCGGTAGGACCGATGGGCCAAGTTCGGCTCTTGGCCGCGCTGGGGGAGCGCGGCGACCCAGCGGCGCGGCCCGTGGCGACCGAAGCCGTGAAGAGCCCCACCGTCGAGGTCCGGGCGGCGGCGCTGGCGGCCTTGGCAAGCATTGGCGACCCCTCCAGCGTGCCGCTGCTGGCTCAGACGGCGGCCAACACGCAAGGCGAGGAACAGGCCGCGGCCCGCCAAAGCCTTGCGTCGCTGGGCGGCGCGGGGGTGGACGCCGCCATTGTCGCCGCCATCGATTCCAGCTCGGGCAAGACGCGGTTGGAACTGGTCCGCGCCGCCGGCGACCGGGCGTCCACCGCGTCCGCCGGCGCGCTGATGCGCGTGGCGCAGGGCGCCGATCGGGAGGCCGCCCGCGAGTCGATCCGGGCGCTGCGCTACGTGGCGGGCCCCGCGCAGGCGCCGCCGTTGATCGAGGCGCTCGGCAAAGCGCGGGACGCCGCGGAGCGCCGCGAAATCTCGCTCACGCTGGCGGCCGTCATCGGGCGCGCCCCGCATCCCGATATGGCGCCGGTGTTGGCGGCGTATCGATCTGCCACGGACGCCGCCACGGACGCCGCCGCGGACCGGCCATTCAGGATGGCGCTTATCGATCTGATGGGCCAGGTCTCCGCCGGCGAGGCGCTGGCCATTCTGCGGGCAGGCCTGAAGGACGCCAACCAGGAGATCGCCCGCGCCGCCATCCTGGCGCTAACGGCGTGGCAGACTCCCGATCCGCTGGCCGATCTGTTCGCCGTGGCGAAAAACGACCCCAACGCCACGCGCCAGATTCTGGCGTTGCGCGGCGCGATCCGGCTGATCGGGGTTCCTTCCAGCCGTTCCACGGATGAGACGGTGACGCTCCTCTCGGAAACCATGCAACTCGCCAAACAGACCGCGGAGAAGCGCGCTATCCTGGCTTTGTTGCCGAACTACCCGACTGCCGCTGCCCTGCGTATGGCGGAGGCCGCGGTGAAGGATGACGCTGTTACGCGCGAGGCCCAGGCGGCGGTGGACAATATCCGGGCGCTCGGAATCCGGTGACTTCGGGAAAGGGAGATATGGAGCGGATCGCAGTCATCGGCGCCGGCATGATGGGGCCCGGCATCGCCCAGGTTTTCGCCGCGCGCGGCCATTCCGTGCGGGTGCGGGACACCGCCGCGGAGAAACTCGGCGCCGTCGGGGAACGCGTGCGGGCGAACCTGGCGAGGATGGCGGAGTACGATCTGGTGGAGGCCGGCGAGATTCCGCGGATTCTCGACCGGATCGGCGTGACGAGCGATCTCGCGGCGGCTTGCGATTCAGCCGGCGTGGTGGTCGAAGCCATCACCGAGAACCTCGCGCTGAAGCAGGCGTTGTTCGCCGAGCTCGACCGGATCTGCCCCGCCGCGACCATTCTGTGCAGTAACACGTCGGTCATCAGCATCACCGAGATCGGCGCGCGCGCGGTTCACCGGGAGCGGATTCTGGGCACGCACTTCTACCAGCCGCCATTTCTGGTTCCCCTGGTCGAGGTGGTCCGTACCGAATTCACCGCGCCCGCGCACATGGATCGGATTGTCGATCTGCTGAGCGATGCCGGCAAGGCGCCGGTTCGCGTGCGCAAGGACGTGCCCGGCTTCATCGCCAACCGCATGCAGCACGCGCTCTGGCGCGAGGCGTTCGCGCTGATCGATGAAGGAATCTGCGACGCCGCCACGGTGGACGTAGCGGTCCGCAACAGCTTCGGCCTGCGGTTGCCGATCCTCGGTCCGGTGGCCAATGCCGACATGGTGGGGCTGGACCTGACGCTGGCGATCCACGACTACGTTCTGCCGTATCTGAACGCGTCGCCCGAGCCTTCCACCACTTTGCGCGACCGGGTGGCGAAGGGAGAGTTAGGCTTCAAGACGGGGCGCGGCTTTCTCGACTGGACCGAGGAGTCCATCGCGGCGGCCCGCAACGAGCTGACGACATATCTGCTGGAGACGCTCTCGCGGAGGAAGTCCGCCGCGCCCTCCAGGTAGCGGCCGCAAACACCATCGACACGGAAAAGGAAACCAATGAAACTTGAGGGCAAAGTAGCGTTGATCACCGGAGCCAGCCGGGGGATCGGGCGTGGTATCGCCGAGGTCTTCGCCGAAGAAGGCGCCGATGTAGCCGTCAACTACATCGCCAGCGGGCAGGCCGCCGAAGAAGTCGCCGCCTGGATACGCTCGAAGGGCCGCCGGGCCATCACGGTCCAGGCCGATGTCGCCAACCGGGACCAGGTGGAAGCCATGGTAGACCGCGTATGGAACGAGATCGGCCCCATCGACGTGCTGGTGAACAACGCCGGCATCGAGACCATCGTGCCATTCCTCGAACTGACCGACGAGCAGTGGACGCGCCTCACGGATGTGAACCTGCGGGGAGAGTGGCTTTGTTCCCAGGTGTTCTGCCGGCGCGTGGTAGCGGCGGGGCGGAAGGCAACCATCGTCAACATCGGCTCCGTGCAAGCCGGCAAGGTATTGCCGGGGCGCACGCACTACGCGCCCACCAAGCTGGGCCTGGAAGCGCTCACCCGCAACATGTCCGCGGAGATGACCCCGCTGGGCATCAGGGTGAACTGCGTCCACCCGGGGTTGATCGACACGGACATGACCGCGTGGGTCATGAAGCGCCCCGACCTGCTGCCGGGCATCCTGGCGCAGATTTCGCTGGGCCGGGCCGGAGAACCGCGCGAGATCGGCACCGTGACGGCGTTCTTCGCTTCCGACGAGGCCAGCTATCTGACCGGCCAGTCGATCCACGTCGATGGCGGCTGGGTGGGTAAGTAAAGGAGCTACAACCAATGCCGGTCCGACTGATCGATCTCAGCATGGAAGTCTACCAGGGGATGATGACCTATCCCAACGTCGTCAAGCCCGTCATCGTGGAAATGGAGAGCCATCGGGATATGGCGCGAAGCATCGGCGTCGATCAATATGGCATCGAGGAAATCACCAATCATTGCATGATCGTTACCGGAGACCACGTCGGAACCCATATCGATTCGTGGGGCCACGTCAACCCCACCGCGCCGCGCGCCGAAGCCATCCCCATCGAGCTTTGCTATGGCGACGGCGTGGTGCTCGACCTGACCCATAAGCAGGCGGGCGACGAGATCATGCCCGCCGACCTGGAAGAGGCCGAAGCCCGGCTCGGCGGGTACCGCATCAAGCCGCGCGATATCGTTCTGCTGCGGACCGACGCGGCCAAACAACGCTTTGACAAGAGCTATCTCACCAACCACCCCGGGATGACCAAGGAAGCCGTCCACGCGCTGTTGGATCGCGGCGTGATGGTGATGGGCATCGACGCTATCGGCTTCGATCCCCCGGTGGCGAAGATGTTCGAACGCAAGAAATTCTGGGAGGCGCACCGCGTGATGCGCGAGCGCGAATACTACCACCTGGAGAATCTATGCAACCTGCATGAGATTCCGCCGCCCTACCATTCCTTCACGGTAAGCGTACTGCCGGTGAAATGGCGCGGGGCGTCGGCCGCGCCGGTGCGCGCGGTGGCGATCGTGTAGCGCCGGGCGCTACGCCCAATGCCACTTGCTTTGGATCTTGTGGTCATTCTGCACAAATTGTGGGGCGGACGCCCTCGTCCGCGGCCGACGCCCTCGTCGGCCTGTCGCGGTGGCGCAAGCACTTGATTCTTCGAGCGAAGAGCGGGTCCAGGGGGACCCGCGCGGACCGGGGGTCCGCCCCACGAATTCTGCATAAGTGGCATTGGGCGCTACGCCCGGAACGTATACCCCAGCTTTACCAGGTACTCCTTGCTGGTCTTGGCGCACTCGAACGGATTCATCGGCGCATTTCGCGTTCCGTCCAGCTCGACCATCACCCACTCCAGTTGTTTGGCCTTCTCGAGAATGTCCATGATCGTGGGGATGTCCACTTTGCCTTGCCCCAGCGGGGAGTAGCCGGCCCAGTGCGGGCCGCCCAGGAAGTCCTTCAGATGAATGCTCTGTAACAGCGGCTGAAAGTCGGTGAGCACCTTGACCGGGTCGGCGCCGCCCTTGGCAAGCTGCGCCACATCCGGACCGAACTTCACCACGCGGGTATCCACGGCTTCCAGCACGGCGTAGACTTCATCGCGCACCTCCACGCAGGTGCCGGTGTGCTGGTGCAGGCTGGCAACCATCCCGAGGTCCGCCAGGGCGTTGCCGATATCGTTCAGCGAGGCTACGATGTCGGGCTTGGCGGCTTTGAAGTCGTACGTGGCGCGGTCTACGTGGTCGGGTCCGAGTACGCCGATTTTTCCTCCGTACTTCTTGACGATCTTGCCCCAGCGGATGACTTTTTCCACCTCGGCCTTGCGCACCGCGGGCTTGCTCAGTACCACGTTGAAGTAGGTGGAGGGCAGCGGCATTTTGTACTCGTCGAGGATTCGGCCGAGTCCGCCGGGGGCCGCTTCCAGGGCCTCCAGGTTTACCCCCAGGGATTCATAGCCCCAATAGCCAAGCTTGGCCGAGTCCCGGATGCCGGGTTCGGCGTCGGGCGCGCGGGACCCCCAGTTGATGCTGGTCTGGCCGATTTTCAGCCGGCGTGCGGGGGCGGCGGGCGCCAGGCATGCCGCGCCGGCGGCCAGCCCCATGGTCTTGATCAGAGTACGGCGATTCATTTCGCTTGGCATAGCCTTTTCACTCCCGGGTTACTTCACTTCAGCGGCTTTCCGAATACTTCGACCTCGACGTAGTGGCTGCCCTGCGTCCGGTCGCTTCCATTGCTCACCAGCCGGACATAGCGCGCCTCCACGCCCTTGGCGTCGATCAGCTTGCCCTCGGCCGTCTCCACGTAGCGCTTGTCGGCGCCGATGCCGAATCCGCAACTGTTGTCGTTGTCGTTGTTGAAGAGGGTGCGGACGTTGGTAATGAAATCCGGATCGTCGGCCACCTGCGCGAGAACGCACTTATACGCCCTGGCCTCCTTATGGTAATGCCAGACCAGAATGGCGTAGATGGTATGCCGCGCTTCGAGATCGATGGTGACGGTCTGCGGGCCGGCCTTGAGCTCCACGTAGGTGCCGTCCACGCCGGCTGTTTTGCCGTCGGTGATCGCGTCCAGCGAGCCGATCAGGGGGTCGGCGTCGCTGCTGGTCACCAGTTTGTGCAAGGCGACATTGGCAGTTCCCGGCGGCGCCAGGAACGGGGGCCGCGGCTTGCCGAGCGCCTTCTCCAGGTTGGGCACGCTGACGGGCTCTGGCGTGCCCTCGAACAGGGGTTTGGGCAGCACGATGGGCAGGGGCTCCATCTTCATCGATTGGGCCGCGGCGGCCGCCGCCAACGCCGCCAGCAGAACGGTTGCGCGGGAGAACCTCACTGTGGTCCGCCTCTCCTCCGCGGACCCCGCCCGCCGCCGCTCAGCCGGTCGAGGGCGGCTTTGGCCTCGCTGGCCACGGTCTCATCCTTCGCCATCGACTCGGCGATCCGAATCGATTCCGGGCAGGGATAGTTAACCAGAATCGACAGCAGAGTCCGCTTCTCGGCCACCTCTTTGGCCAACGCCACCGCATCTCCGAGCAGGCGGGCGCTCTCGGCGTTCGGACGCTCGGAAGGCAGGCCCACCAGCTTCAGATATCCGCGCAGCGCCAATACTTGAAGCGCCGGGTTGGAGTTTCCCTTGGCGATGGCCATCAGGTCGGCAAGGGGAGTCGCATCGGACCATGCCGAAAGGCCCAGAATGGAGCCGCGCACGATCTCTGGCGACGGATCGGCCAACAGTCCGCGCAGCAGGGCGAGCGCCTGCGCGTTGGATGTCCGGCCCAAGGCTTCGAGCAGGGCGAGCCGCGGCTCGAGAGCGGTCGCGCTCCGGTAAGCGGCGATTACCGAGCCCGTACGCCCCGGCTCGGAGCGGTCGAGCGCCGCGGCCAGCGCCTGGCCAGCGCCGCGGCGGTCCGCCGGCGAGAGAGCGTTCACGACCAGATCGGTGAGCGCCTGCACCTGCGCCGGCCCGGCCACGTTGCGGGCGGCCTTGAGCGCTTCCCGGTGGACGTCCGGGTCGTTATCCTGAATGGCCTTCACCACCGCATCGGCAACCGCTGGGGAGCCGCGCTCGCCGGCCGCCAGGATCAGCTCGGCCTTCACCTTGCCCTTGGACGAAGAGATCGCCGAGACCAACGCGGCATCGATTGTGGTCCCGGGCAAGCCCTTCAAACTCTGCCGGGCCGCAGCCTGTTCGGCGGGTTGGGTCGAGGCGGCCGATTCGGCGAGGACCGGGATGCTCGCGGCATCTCCCATAACGCCAAACCCGCCGAGCGCCGCCGCCTTGACCTCCGGCGACGGATCCCTTGCGGCGCGCGCGAAGAGCGGCTGGGCCGATTTGTCGCCCCGCTCCACCAGAGCTCCCAGCAATCGCACCTTTCCAGAGGGCGCGAGGGTGGGGAATGCGCGCTCCAGAGCGGCCGTGACCTCGCTTCCCGGAAGGCCGCTGAGAATCTTGATGGCCCCGAACTGGAGGTTCGCGTCTTTGGATTGAATCTCCGCTGCCAGCAGGGCAATCGCCTCCTTGGGGCTGGCGGACGCGATACCGCTTAGCGCGCCCAACCGGACCCGCGGCGGCTCTTTCGGCGCGACCAACTCCTTGTATACCTTCACGGCGCTGTCTTTATCGCCCCGCGCGGCGACGCGGTCGGCGCATTCCAGGTAAGCCTCCGACACGCGGCGCGCCGAGGCGCCCGACGCTTTGGCGTGCGCGGCGCTCAAGGCATTGAGGGAGGGACGGTCGCCGATTTCCGCCAGCGCGGCCATGGCCGCCTCCGCGGTTACCGGGTCATCGGACGAGGACAGCGCGGTCAAGGCAGGAACCGCCTTGACATCGCGCCGCTGCCCCAACGAGCCGATGATTCCGATCTTGACGTTTCCGGAAGCTTTGGCCAGGCTGTCGCGCAACACCTGGTCCACCGCGGGGCCCGGTATGCGGGCCAGCGCAAACCGCGCCATATCGGAGGTGGCCGGCTGGAGCAGCATCGGCGTCAGGACCGGGATCGAAGCATCCGTTCCGATCAGCCCGAGCTCGCGCAGCGCAAATTGCTTGCCCCCGAGGGTGGCATTCGACTGCACGAAGGCCAGCAGCCTGGCCTCGACGAGCTTGAGCATCGCGGGGGACGCCAGCGAGTCCTGAACAAATTGCGTAAATTGCGCCTGCGCCTCGCGGCTCTGGCCGAATTCGTAGGTCGCCAGGCTCTTGAGCAGCGGCTCCATCTCGTCCGCCGTCCGAACGGCTTTTGGCGAGACCTGGGCCGACAGCCCCAGCGTGATTGCCGCGGAGAGGACCAAACCGATTGCGCTCTTGTTCATTTCAGTGCTCCTCAGTTCTCTTCGCCCACCCGTCACTTCTTGTCACTTCTTGTCACTTCTTAAGGGCGAGCCTGGCGCTCGGCGTGCTATCGGCGTCGAGATCGCCCAGAATATACTGAATGCCGGCCAAAACATGCGCCACCACCGGCGGCGACCAGAAATCGCTCTTGTTGTGCCCCAGGTCGGTGTAGAACACCCTGCCCTTGTCGTACG
>JADGNT010000204.1 GCA_017883345.1 Candidatus Solibacter sp.
GGGAGACGCGCGAGGGCTCGGCGCCGGCGGTCTTCGAGCGCGTGGTGAAACTCGGACTGGCGGATTCGGCGGTAGTGATGGGCCGCGCGCCGTATCCGTCCGTCACCGGCGCAATCGCCGCCGACCCGGCGGCCGGCCGCGCCGATTGGATGGCGGCACAGACCCTCGAAAGCTGGCGCGATGCATCCATGGCAGCCGCGTCGTGGACGGCGATCGCCAAGGCGGAGCGCGACCCCGCGCTCGCGGCGCGCGCCGCCCAAGCGCGCATTCGTTGTCTCGTGCGCTCCGGCGACAAGGCCGCCGCCATCCGCGCCGTGGAGGAAGAGTTCGGCTCCAATCAGAGCCGCGACCGTAAGGGAGCGTTTGACCTCGCCGGCCGCCAGATCGCCGCCGATGAGTACCTCCTGGCGATTCACCTCATGCCCGCCGCAGACCCGCACCGCGCGTCGTCCGTGCGGCGCCTGGCCGCGCTGGTGAACGATTACGCCGCAACGCCCATGCCCGCGGCACAGCGCCTGTACCTGATGGAGGATCTCTCCGCCAACCGCTCCCTGACGGTCGCGGCTCTGAAAGCGCACCCGAGCCGCGACCGGGGTACCCCCCTGGGGTCGGGAGCGATTGTGCTCGACACCGCCGACTTCCCCACCTACGCGGCGGAGCGCCTCGCCGCGCAATTTCTCGAAACCGGGCGCACTCAGGCCGGGGAAGCGGCGCTGGAGGCGAGCGGCGCACCGGACATCTGGAAGTTCAGCGCATCTGGCGGACGAGTGATCGCCCTCTACCGCACCACCACCGTGCTTGCCGCCATGCGGTCCTTGGGCAGCGAGCGCAAGGTCGCGCTCGCCGTGACACCTCCGGGCCGCGCCGCGCCGGCCGGCGCCGAATCGCTGCCCGCCGGATCGCGGCTCCCCGGCTGGCAGATCTCGCTCTTGCCCGCGGCGGACCAGGCGGTGGACGAGCTAGCGCGGCGGCAGACCGCATCCTACGTGTGGATCGGCATGCTGGCGATTGCCGTGGTAGCGATCACCGCGCTGGTCGCCGGTGGGGCCGTGCGGCGGCAGTGGCAGGCGGCGCGGCTGAAGACGGACCTGGCGGCGGCGGTGTCGCACGAACTGCGCACACCGCTTGCATCCATGCGGCTATTAGTCGACACGCTGCTCGATGACGAGGCTCCCGATGCCACCAAGACGCGCGAATACCTGGAGCTGATCGCGCGCGAGAATGCGCGCTTGAGCCGCCTGATCGAGAACTTCCTGACCTTCTCCCGGTTGGAGCGCAACCGGCAGAAGTTCGATTTCCGCGCGACCCAACCCGAACGGGTGGTGCGGGGCGCCATCGAAGCGGTGCAGAGCCGCTTTCCCGT
Organism: Candidatus Solibacter sp.; assembly: GCA_017883345.1. Lineage (GTDB taxonomy): Bacteria > Acidobacteriota > Terriglobia > Bryobacterales > Bryobacteraceae > Solibacter. Next base: position 1,364 of record JADGNT010000204.1, read on the forward strand.
GGAGGTCGATCTGGCGCCCGGACTGCCGCCGGTGCGCGCCGACGAAGACGCGCTCACTACCGTACTCCTCAACCTGCTGGACAATGCGTGCAAGTACACGCCGGGCGAAAAACACATCGTCCTCAAGGCCTTCCCGCGGAACGGGCACGTGGTTTTCGCGGTGCGGGATAACGGCATCGGCATCGCCCCACGCGAACGCAAAAAAATCTTTCGCCGCTTCTACCAGGTGGACCAACGGCTGGCGCGCGAGTCGGGCGGCTGCGGGTTGGGATTGAGTATCGTGGAGTTTATTGTGCGTGCGCACGGTGGCACGGTACAGGTGGAGAGCGAGCCGGGCCGGGGCAGCACGTTTTCGGTGGAGCTGCCATGAACGGGAACCGCATACTGATTGTGGAAGACGAGCCGGCGATGTTGCGCGGCTTGAAAGACACGTTCACCGCCAAAGGCTGCGAGGTGCTGACCGCCGCCGATGGCGAGAGCGGGCTGAAACTGGCGCTCTCGGCGCAGCCGGATTTGATCCTGCTCGATATTATGCTGCCCAAGGTGAACGGGTACGAGATTTGCCGCGCGGTTCGCCAGCAGGGGCTCGATATGCCGATCGTCATGCTGACCGCCAAGGGGCAGGAAGAGGACATCGTGCTAGGGCTGAATCTCGGCGCCGACGATTATGTCGCCAAGCCGTTCAAGGTGCGCGAACTGGTGGCGCGCGTGAACGCCTTTCTGCGCCGGCGGAAATCGGGGCAGGATGGCGTCACGCGGTTCGGCGAGTTTGTATTGGACCTGACGGCGCACAAGCTTTTCCGCGGTGGGCGGGAGGTCGAACTGACCGCCAAGGAATTCCGGCTGCTGGCGCATTTCGCCGCGCACCCGGGGAGGGCGCTGGCGCGCAACGATATTCTGAATGCGGTGTGGGGCAACTCGGTGATGGTGACGCCGCGCAGCATCGATCGCTGCGTGACCACATTACGCGCGAAGATCGAGGTGGACCCGCATAATCCCATTTATCTACAGACGATTCGGGACGTGGGCTACCGTTTCGAGGTAGAGACGGAGACCTGAGATCGCCGGGTTGACAGACGAAAGCGTCTGTCCCACGTTTGTGGGGCAGGCGCTTCCGCCTGCCAACCAGTTGTTTCATCGGATCAACAGCGTCATCTGGGTGCGGTGAGATCGTGCTCGATCTCTTCGAGGCTGCGGCCCTTGGTCTCGGGAACACACCGCTTGACGAATACGAAACCGGCGAAGCAGATGGCGGCGTAGAGCCAGAAAGTGCCGGCCGCTCCCAGCGCCCGATTGAGCACCGGGAACGTAAAGGTCAGCACGAAGCAGGCGATCCACAGCGCCGAAACCGCAACGGAAACCGCCAGCCCGCGCACGCGGTTGGGGAAGATCTCCGAAATCAGCACCCAGGTCACGGGCCCCAGCGACATCGCAAAGCAGCCGATGGTGCACAGCGTGAGCACCAGCACCGGGATGCCCTTCAGTCCGAAGTGAAACGCCAGGCCGAGCAGGGTGTGCGACACGGCGATTCCGGCGCAGCCCGCCAGCATCAGGACGCGGCGGCCAATGCGGTCGACGAAGCCGAGCGCGACAAAGGTGAACGCCAGGTTGATGGCCCCGGTGATCACGATGTTGAACAGGATGCCGCTGACGCTGTAGCCCGCGCCGCGGTAGATCTCCTCGGCGTAATTGAAGATCACGTTGATACCGCTCCACTGCTGGAGCACGGCCAGGGCAACGCCGATGCCGAGAATGCGCAGCATACCCGGCGCGATCAGTTCGGCGAACCGGACGCGCGTTTCGGCGCCGATGCTGCCGCCGATCTCGGCCACGGCGGCATCGGCATACGCACGCCCGCCGATGCGCGCCAGCACGCGGCGGGCAAGCTCGCTGCGTCCCTTCTTGACCAGCCAGCGCGGGCTTTCCGGCACGAAGAACGCGCTCACGAAAAAGACGACCGAAGGCACGGCAACGGCGGTGAACATCCACCGCCAGCCCAATTGACCGTTCCAGGAATCGCGGATCATCTGGTCGGTGGCAGAATCCGGCACCGGTTGCGCGATCAGCCAGTTGACGATCTGCGCACCCAGAATCCCCACCACGATGGTCAACTGATTGAGCGACACCAGCCGCCCGCGCCAGGCCGCGGGACTGATCTCCGCTATGTACATCGGCGAAACATTGGAGGCCATGCCGATAGCCACGCCGCCCACGATGCGCCACACCACGAACCACGCGAACACGGGCGCCCATCCGGTCAGCACAGAGGAGGTGGCGAACAGAAACGCGGACAGGATGAGGAGTTTCTTGCGGCCGAGGCGCTCGCTCAGGCCACCTGCCGCGATGGACCCGAGCAGGCAGCCGAGCAGGGCACAACTGTTGGCCCAACCCACCAAATGCTCGCTGTTGAGTTGGAAGCAGCGCTCGTAGAACGGCTTGGCCCCGCCGATCACCACAAAGTCGTAGCCGAACAGCAGGCCGCCCAACGCGGCCACGGCGGATATCATCCAGACGTAACGCGCGTTGTAGCCCTTCATAACTTGTTGTCGCGGTAGGTCAGCGGCGGTTTCTGACCGGCGGGAATGCGCGACCGGTACTCAAATCCGGCGCGGCGTTTTTCGAAGCTGGCCTTGGCCGCTGCCACCTGTTTGGGGTCGGTGAAGAGATCGACGGCGGTCAGCACGAGCGATTTGGCGGCCACCACCATGCCCTTGCGGCCGATGCTCATGCCGGCGCAGGCGGCCGACTGCCAACTGTGCGCCGGCACGCCCGGAACAAACGTGGCCGCCACGATCTGCGCCATCGGCAGAGTCCAACTGACGTCGCCCGCATCGGTGGAGGCCTCGCCCTTGCCTTCAACCGGAGGCTCGATGGTCTCCTGACTGCCGATGGGCCGGGTACGATCGGGGAGCGTTTGGCGGATGGTTTCGGCGAACGCCTGCTCTTCGCGGGTGTACGTCACGCCGCCCACCAAGCGCATGTTCTTGTCGACGAGCGCGGCCAGAGCGTCATTCGGCAGGGTGTTGTAAGAGCTGTTGATCAGTTCCATCTCCATGCGGGTCTCGCTGGCCAGGGCTCCGGCCTGAGCGCACTTGATGACGCGCTCCCAGATTCCGTCGAGCGTGGGCATGCTGGGGTGGCGGGCGTAAAGGAACATTTCGGAATAGTCGGGGACGATGTTGGGAGCCGAACCGCCGTTGGTGACGATGTAGTGTATGCGGGTGGAATCCGGCACGTGCTCGCGCATGAACTCGAGGGCGTTGGCCATAATCATCAGGCCATCGAGCGCGGAACGGCCGGCGTCCGGCGCGGCTGCCGCATGCGCGGGTTTTCCAAAGAAGCGAAACTTGGCGGAAATGATGGCCAGCGAACTCTTCAGCACCGCGCCGTTCTGATCGGCGGGATGCCAGCTCAGCACGGTGTCCACATCCTGGAACACGCCGGCGCGAATCATATACAGCTTGCCGTCTCCGCCTTCTTCGGCGGGCGTGCCGTAGAAGCGGATGGTGCCGGCAATTTTGTTGGCGGCGAGCCATTGCTTGAGGGTGACGGCGGCGAACAGCGACGCCGCGCCCAGCAGGTTGTGGCCACAGCCATGTCCGGGTCCGCCCTCGACGCGGGGTTTGCGGACCGGGGTGTCCTCCTGCGAGAGACCGGGCAAGGCATCGTACTCGCCCATGATGGCGATCACCGGCTTACCCTGGCCCCAGGTGGCGGTGAACGCCGTCGGCATGCCGGCCACGTTATCGACGAGGGAGAATCCCGCCGTACGCAGTTCGCTCTTGAGGAGCGCGGCGCTTTGGTTTTCCTTGAAGCCGACCTCGGCGAACTCCCAGATTTTTCGCGAGACGTCGCCGTAGTGGGCGGCGTGCGCGTCCATGGTTTGGAGGAGCGCGCTCTTGTCATCAGCCACCAGGGGCGTGGTGGCGAGGAGGAGAAGGAGAAGGGTCCGCATATAGGATGAGGATAGCGGAAAGCGGGAGGGGGGAAGGCCGGGAGGTTGGGGTTGACCCGAATTTCTGGCGCTCGCTTCGCGCCCGGAAAGAATTTTCCAGCGGTGTAATTGAGGGCCTGCACAACAAAGCAAAAGTCACTATCAAAAAATCCTACGGGTTCCGAACCTTCCGAGTCACCGAACTGGCCCTAGATCACTCACTTGGCAAGCTGCCCGAGCCGGAACTCACCCACAGATTTTTCTGACGAATCCTTCTGGTTGAATTCCGCCGATCGGTTCCTGGGTACGCTCAGCGATTTCCACTGCTCGCCGCGAAAATGCTTGGCCAGCATGACGATCTGCCCGACGTGGTAGGGATAGTGCGCCAGTTGCCGGTTGATGGCCTGCATCACCGAGTGATTCTCGCCGCGGATGGTCACCGTGCGTACCAGATCGATCTCGCTCAACGGACCCAGCGCGCGCCACACGCAATCCCAACCTTCCTCCCACAACTGCATCAGCTCCGCGCGCGTGGCCGGGGGCTCGACGAACTCGCTGTCCCGCTGGCGGAGCGGCTTCTCGCCGTCGGTGGTCAGGAAATCCGTCCATCGCGACCGCATGTTGCCCGCCATGTGTTTGACGATGAGTGCGATGGAATTCATCTCGCCGTCCAGCGTGACGGTGAGTTCCCCATCGGTGACCTGCGCCATCGCGTCTTCGGCCAGTTTCTTGTAATAACGAAAAAGCGAAAGGGAATCTTCCAGGTGAGAAGAGGTGAACTGGAGTGCCATGCCTCTATTATCCGCGATTCGGCGCGAACGGCCCCTTGCTACAATAAAAACTTCCACAACATGCTTGACGAATCCATCCAGGAACTGGCGTCCCGTTCCCTCGCGCGCATCGCTTCCGCCGCGTCCCCCGAGGCTCTCGAAGCGGTCCGCGTGGACGCCGTGGGCCGCAAAGGCGCGCTCGCCGAAATCAGCCAGGGCATGGGCAAACTCTCGCCCGAAGAGCGCAAACGCATCGGGCAAGTGCTCAACGCCGCCAAGCAGCAGCTCGAAGCCGCACTCGAGGCCAGGAAGGCGCAGTTCGACGACGCCGCCCTGCGCGCGCGCCTCGACGCCGAGTGGGTGGATCTCACCTTGCCCGCGCCCGGCCCGCGCCGCGGCCACCTGCACCCCATCACGCGCATCCAGCGGGAACTCGAGGACCTCTTCGTCTCGCTCGGTTTCACCGTGCTGGACGGCCCCGAAGTCGAAACCGAATACTACAACTTCGACGCCCTGAACATCCCGCCCGACCACCCGGCGCGCGACATGCAGGACACCTTCTGGCTGGATGGCGGCAATCTGCTCCGTACCCACACCTCGCCGGTGCAGGTGCGCGGCATGGAGCGCCTGGGCCCGCCCCTGCGCATGATCGCCCCCGGCCGCGTTTTCCGCAACGAAAGCGTGGATGCCAGCCACGAGCACACCTTTTACCAGCTCGAAGGCATGATGATCGATCGCGACGTTTCGGTGGCGCACCTGCTCTACTTCATGAAGACGCTGCTCACCGCGATCTTCCAGCGCGACGTTATGGTGCGCCTTCGTCCGGGCTACTTTCCCTTCGTCGAGCCGGGTTTCGAACTCGATATCCAGTGCCTGATTTGCGGCGGCCCCGGGTGCGCCGTCTGCAAGCACAGCGGGTGGGTGGAACTGCTGCCCTGCGGCCTGGTCAACCCCAACGTCCTGCGCACCAGCGGCATCGATCCCGGCGAGTGGGGCGGTTTCGCTTTCGGTCTCGGCCTCACGCGCCTCGTCATGATGAGGTATGGCATCGACGATATCCGCCACCTGCAAGGCGGCGATCTCCGCTTCCTGGAGCAGTTCTAACCGTGAAATTCTCTTACAACTGGATCCGCGAATTCGTCCCCGGCCTCACCGAGGCCGCCGGGCCGCTCGAACGGCTCATCACCATGAAGACCGCCGAGTGCGAGGGAATTGAGGAAACCGGCGCACTGCTGGCCGAGGCCTGCGTGGCGCGGGTCGAATCGGTCGAGCCGATTCCCGGCTGCCACAACGTGAAGGCCGTCGTCGATGCCGGCCCGCTCGGCAGGAAGACCGTGGTCTGCGGCGCGCCCAACTGCCGTCCCGGCCTGCTGACGGCCTACGTCCCCCTCGAGAAGAAAGTGGTCCACGGCGTGGAGAGCGACGGCATGCTGGCCTCTGGCGCCGAGCTCGGCATCAACCGCGATCACGCCGGCATTGTCGAACTCGGCACGCTCGACGGCTGCGCGCCCGATTCCATCATTGAGATCGATAACAAGAGCATCACGCACCGCCCCGACCTGTGGGGCCACCACGGCTTGGCGCGCGAGGTCGCTGCCATCCTCGGGTTGGAACTCATCGACCCCGCCAGTCTCGATCTTCTGCCGCAAGGTCCCGCCGCTGTCACGATAAGAATCGAAGATCTCGATCTCTGCCCGCGGTATAGCGCGCTGGTTTTCGAAAACGTCACCGTGCAGCCCTCGCCGTTATGGCTGCAATACCGGCTCACCGCCATCGGCATCAACCCGATCAACAACATCGTCGACATGACGAACTTCGTGATGGCCGAACTGGCGCAGCCCATGCACGCCTTCGACGCGGACCTGCTGCACGGG
>JADGNT010000205.1 GCA_017883345.1 Candidatus Solibacter sp.
AAAGGGGAAAGTCTCTGCCATCCGGCTGGGTCGTCTTTTCACACGTTGGTTGCCTCGTCCCAGGGTGGTGCATCCTTACCCGGAGCAGCGCTTTGCCGCCACTCATCCGAGGTCAGAGCCGTATGCGGTAATTCCGCTCGTACGGATCCGTGCGGGGGGTGCGAGGCAACTCGCATCCCTACCGCGACATCGGTTTGGGTCGCCTGTCAACCTGTCGCCTGCCGTGCCCGCCCTCACCGGTGATATCCTCACGGAAGGCGTGAACACATGAGTTTTCCCAAGGCGCTGGGAGCGAGCCTTGCCCTCCTCGGCATGCTGTATGGTTTCCAGTTGCCCTTCCGCGAATTCCCGGGCGTGGAATACCGGCTGGGAGACATCCCGCTTCCGCCCGACTGGCAGGAGAAGACCGAGTGGGCCTTCGCCCGGCTGATGTATCCCCAGTCCCCCTTCGGACGCGGCGGACGCGGCTTCGGCTTCCGCGGAGGACGGGGCGGCCTGTGGACCCAAGGCAACACCATGTGGACCCAGGACTATCCGCGCGCCGACCGCCACTTCGTGCAGGCCCTCCGCCGCTTGACGCGACTCCACGTCCGCTCCGTCGAACAGCCCGTCAATCTGGACGAAGGTGGCGTCGGCGACTGGCCCTGGCTCTATGCCGTTCAACCCGGCCACTGGCAGTTGACCGATTCCCAGGCGAAAACCCTGCGCGAATACCTGCTGCGCGGCGGCTTCTTCATGGCCGACGATTTCTGGGGACCCACCGAGTGGGAGATTTTCATGGACAGCATGAAGAAGGTCTTCCCCGACCGCCAGGTGGTGGAACTCGACAACAAAGAAGCCATTTTTCACACCGTCTACGATCTGGACGATCGATACCAGGTGGCCAGCCACGGTTCCGTGATGAGGGGCATTAGCTATAAGTGCGATGGCTGCCCCGACCATTGGCGCGGCATCTTCGACGACCATGGACGCCTGATGGTGGCCATGACCTTTCAATCCGACGTCGGCGATTCCTGGGAGTGGGCCGACGACCCTTACTACCCGGAAAGGTACGCCGCCCTGGGAATTCGAATCGGCGTCAACTACGTGCTCTACGCCATGACGCATTAGCGTGGTTAGCGCAGGTATTAGGTGGACCGCCTCCCACGCTTCCCAGATGGAGACTCCGGGCCAGCGGTTCAAAGTCGATTTCCAATATCCCCTTTTGCCAAGTGTTGGATGCGCCCGACTAGCGACCACAGCCACTCGTTCTTGGGCCTGTGGGTCAGAGTCGGTCTTTCGGGGCCGGCTCGGCTGCTGGAACCTTGTCCAGCGCGGCCAGGAAACGTTCGCGACTGCCGCGTTCGGCCATTTGCTCCACGCGGGTCCAGCCGGAAAGTTGTTCGGCCAGGGCCGCGGCCACGATCCGCTCCACGGAAACCTGCTGCCGCGCGGCCAACTCGGCAATCTGGAGGTACACCGTGTCGGGAACTGTCACGTTGAGAGTCATGGCGCCTCCCCTATTATCGCAAGGAATTCCCGCGGCGAGATCACTCGAACGCCGAATCGATCGGCGCCCACAAAATCTCTGGTATTGAAGGTGAGCACAAAATCGGCCCGGCTTTCCACGGCCAATTCCAGAACGAAGTCATCCTTTGGGTCGGGTAGGAGGGGCCGCCAGAGGAAGAAGATAGGGCGCAGATTCGCGTTGGCACAAAGAAAGTGCAGAACGCTATCGATGTCACCACCGCTCAGTGCTCCGCCCGTGCAGACACGCTTGAGAGTCTGCTCATACTCGAGAACCAGGGGCACCGAGAGGTTGATTTGCCATCGATGATCGCCCACTAGCCGCAACAGACGGTGGGACGCTCCAAGATTGGAGAGCAGCGCAGCGACAAGCACGTTCGTGTCGATCGCTACCTGATACATGGCCCGTCACCAGTGTAGTCGACTCACCGCAACCAGCCGTCCAGATTCTCGCGCACGAACTCGTCATCCGTAAGTTCGGGATAGCTGGCGCACACCCGGTCGATCTCCGCCAACTGTCCGTCCGAGAGGTCCTCCGCGGGGTCGAGGCACCAGCGCCCCTCCAGCAAGCCTTGCCGCCGCAGAATCTCGTGCAGGCCGGCGATCGAGCCCGCGAACCGGTTGCGCACGTCGAACAGCGCGCCATTGGCGTCGGTCAGCGCCGCCGAGCCGGCCAGAATCTCCGCCGCTCCCTGGCCTCCCGCGTCGCGGCACGCGTGGACGGTCTCCAGCAACTGCACGGCGCGGCGCGTCCACACCGCCCACTGCCCCAGCAGTCCGCCGCGGAAATACAGGCGCTGGCCCGCCACGCGAAACTCCGTCAGCAGATCGGCGATGATGTTGTCGTCATTCCCGGTGTAGAGCGCGATCTCCGGGGCTCGCCCGCTGTCGGCCACCGCGCGCACCACGTCCAGGGTCTGATAGCGATTGAAGGGCGCCACCTTGATCGCCACCACCGCGGGAATCCGGCAGAACTCGCGCCAGAACTCGTAAGCCAGCAGCCGCCCGCCCACCGACGGCTGGAGATAGAACCCGCAGACCGGGATCTCCCGCGCCACCGCACGGCAGTGCGCCAGCAGTTCGCGCTTCCGTGCGGCAGGCAACGCCGCCAGGCTCAGCAGGCCGAGATCGTATCCCGCCGCGCGCGCCGTCGCCGCCTCGCGCACCGCCTGCGCCGTCACGCCGCAGACGCCGGCCACCTTGACGATGCGTTTCCCGCTGGCGCGCTCGAACTCCGCGATTGCCCCGGCCGCTAGTTTCAGCACTGGCGCATACAGCCCAACCCGCGGATCGCGAATCGCAAACTGCGTGGTGTGCACTCCCACCGCGACACCGCCCGCGCCGGCATCGCAATAGTAGCGGGTCAGCGCCACTTGCCGCCGTTCGTCGAGCTGGCGGTTGGCGGTGAGCGCCAGCGGATGCGCGGGGATCGCCACGCCGCGCCGCAGCGTCTGTAACACCGCCGGGTCCATCCGGTCAGAACTTCCCATCGGCCACCTCGAAATGCGTGGGCTTGTGCAAGCTCGCGCCGCCGGCTTGCACCCAATCTGCCACCAGTTCCATCAACCGGGCGGTGGTCACCCCGGGCGGCCCCATCAGCGCTGCCGCGGCCGATGCATCGCTCAAGAGCGCGACCGGCCCTGGGACGCCGTGAAACCGGCAGGGCCGCGCCAAGCGCGCCGCGAAGAACTCGGCCGCGGCCCGCACCGAGACCGTCTCCAGGCCGGTGATATTCAGAATGCGGGGCGGCGTGCCGCAGTGCGCCAGCGCACGCAGCGCGTACGAGTTGGCATCGCGCTGCCAGATCGCATTGAACGCGGGAACGGCCAAGTCCACCGGCTCGCCCGCGTACACCTTGCGCGCGATATCCACCAGCACGCCGTAGCGCAGGTCCACCGCGTAGTTGAGGCGGAAGAACAGGCAGCGCACTCCGTGGTGATTGGCGAAGTACTCGAAGACGCGCTCCCGCCCGAGGCAACTCTGCGCATACTCGCCCACCGGCGCCGGAGGGTCCGTCTCGCGCGATCCACCGGCCGCCACGGGGCGCAGCGCATACACGTTGCCGGTGGAGAACACCACGATGCGGCTCTGGCGAAAGCGTTCCGCCACGTTCGCCGGCACTACGGTATTCATCGCCCAGGTGAGTTCGGGACGGTCCGACGACCCGAACTTCCGCCCGGCGAGATAGAGCACATTCGGACACTCGGGCAACCGCGCCACCTGCGCGCGATCCAGCAGATCGCAGGAGATTGCATCGATTCCGGGTGCGGAGATCAGCCGCCGCGACACCGCGAGTATGCGCCGCACCGGCCCCGCCGCATCGGCGGCCCGCCGGCACAACCGCGCCAGCGAAGGCCCCATCTTTCCCGCCGCGCCCAAAATCAGGATGTCCCCTTCCAACTGCCGCAGGAACTCCACGTCCGCCTTGCTCGGACGCGAAAGTTCGTCTTCCAGTTCTTCAATCGACGTCATCGTCAGTGGCATAAGGCTCCGCGTTGTGCAGGTGGGGCAGGCGCTTTCGCCTGCCGACTCTTGATTCGAGCCCGCGGTTGGCAGGCGGAAGCGCCTGCCCCACGTCTGCTCCGCCGGTCCCCGCTTTTTCGACCCTGTCAAGTAGCCGTGCCTAAGCGAGCCATGACAGACCACGCAAGGCGATGGTCTGTCCCACCCTCCAGCCTTTACTGGTCGGCATCCAGCATGCGGATCGCCTCCAGGTTCAGATACTCGACCATGCCCGGCGGACCGGCCGCCGCGCCCGCCTGAAAACTGGCCGCGGCAGCGTCGTTGCTGCCTATGATCGTTTGCAGCAGTCCCTGGCTGTAGAGCAATGCGCCGTGATATTCCGGCAAAGCCGTTCCCAATTGGCGTTGCAGGAAGCCCAGCGCCCTGCGCGCCTGAATCTTGCCCTCCGCCGGATCCAGCTTGGCCAGCGCCATATAGGGATAAGCGTGGTCGGTGGACGCAATCTCCGGGGTGGCCTTGGCAAGTACCTCCCATCTCTTGCGCGCCGCATTTTGGTCCACGCAGGCGAATTCCACCACGCCCACCAGGTACTGGACGCGAATGCCTCTGGTGAAGCTGCCGAATCCATGGGAGGTGAACGGCAGGCTCTTGTCCTCGGCTTCCAGGTTGGTAAGCCCCTGGATCGCGGCGGCGCACTGCTTAGCGGCGGCCAGCGCCACCACGCGGCGCAGGCGCAGTTCGATGTACGCCTCGCGCACCGCGTCCTCCTGTTTCTCTTGCGGGAACCTGGCGGGCGTGAAGTAGCTCATGGCTCCGCCGATGTCGCCGGACGCGGCCATGCGCAGCGCCATGGCGGCTATCTCCCGTGGCGAAGTTAGGGCGGCCACGGCGGCCGTAGCCGCCGCGTCGGGCGCGGGATCGCTCCCCACCGGACGAATCTTCCGCGCCGCCGCCGGCTCTGGCACTAACTTCGCCAGTAACGCCTCCGCATCCGGGAAGCCCGGCCGCAACTTCAGCACAGTCTGCAATGCCTCCCGCGCGGCGGAGACTCTGCCTGCATTCTGGTATAGCATCGCTAGCAGCAGGCGAGCGTTGGCATCCGTCGGATTGCGCTGGGCTATCAATTGGAAAACCTGCAACCCGCCCGGAAAGCGCGGGGAGAGATCTTTGACCGGCAAAGTTCCCGCCACGCGCAGGTCCTCTCCCGCGTAGTAAGAGTAATCCAGCAGATCGCGGCAGTAACTTCGATAATAGAACATCAATGCATTGTTTAGCGCCGGGACCGGCTGGGCATATTTGTGGGTGACCAGCACCATCGCGTCCCGTAGGAGGCCCCACTGGATGTACGTGTCCGCCATCTCCAGCAGGCGTTCCGGGTTGGCTGCCAGAAGGTCCCACAGAGCCGGGTCGGGCGTTCCCTGGCGTACCCGTTCATAGCGCGCCACCAGATCGCCGGCGCTGGGCGACCCGATCCGCGCCAGCACGGCGGCCGCACCCGCATCGTCGAATGCCGCGCGCAGCAGCGCGGCCTCCATCGCCAGCCCGTGCGGCATGTTGGCGCGCGCCCGCACCGCTTGGACGGCAGCCTCATAGTCGCCCGCGCGCGCGCGCTCCATGGCCGAATCGGCGGGCCCGGGTGCGGCATTCGAGACCGCAATCCCAAAGGCTCCCAGATCGACCGGACCCACGGTCGAACCCCACTCCGCGTCGGCGATCGCGAGGCCGGCATCCAGCAGCGGACTGCCCGCGCTCAAATGGAAATCGAGCTTCGCCTCATCCACGAACCGTGGGACCACCGACACCGTTCTGTTCCGGGAAAAAGTAGGATTGTAGCTTCGGTCTGCCACGGCGATCGACTTCAACGTCTCATAAGTCCCACCGCCCAACTGGTTCCACATGATGAAGGCGCGCTCCGGTTGCGGTTTGCCGGCGGCATCCACCGAAAGGATATTGTTGCCGGTGTTCCGGTTGGTCGTATTGCCGAGATAGATCCGGAAAGCCACATCCTGCACTTTATAACAGATGTTGTTCGCGAAGATTACGTTGTTGTACGCCTGCATGCCGCCGTTGGAAGATTGGAAATAGCAGCCACCCGAATTGTAGAACACGTTGTTGTAGACCAGATTGTAAGACGCCTTACCGCCGAAGGCACTTATTTCCAACGCCCAAGTCTTACTGTTGACGGCCACGTTGCGTCTCACCGTATTATTCGCCCCGGACACCTGAATCGCCGGCTTATAAAACGGCGCGATTTGGCCGACCCCCTGGATGAAGTTACCCTCTACCAGGTTATGATCGGACCCGTTCACGGCAATCCATCCTTGTCCCCATCCGCCATCCATCACATTGTTCAGCCAGCGATTGTTCCGGCAACCCGACTTACAGAGGCTCTCGTCGTGACCGCCGCGTGTCAGATGGTTGCTCCAGATTACGTTCTCCGCCGCGCCAAGCACCGCCAGCACGAAGCCGCCGCCCCCGTCCGGGTTCTGAGTGGCATCCGGGCTCCCATAATCGTGCAGGTAGGAGCGGTAGACCAGATTACTCCTTCCTAAGATCACCACCCCGAACTTAAAGGACGGAATCACCGGAGGGCGGAATTCCACGTTGAGCAGCGCGTTATGGCTGCCGTCGATCTCGGCATCGTATTCGCCGTATGGTGTGCCCGGAGAATTCACCCCCAGCCCGTCGACCACCAGGTAGTCTCCCGCCAGAACCAGCGCGTGGCCCGAGTTCGCCGGCTGCGATGCGATGGTCGCGGTATCCCCGGGATTGACCAGCACCACCGCCTTGGCCGCCGCCGAGCACTTCTGCGTCATGCGAATCTCATCGGCCGGGTAGTTTCCGCCCATCACGATCAGCACCTGCCCACAACCGATGGCAGCCGCTCCGTGCGCCAGAGTTCGCCAGGCGTGGGCAGGGTCCGCGCCCTTGCCATCGTTGGCGTCCTTCCCTGCCGGAGCAACGTACCGCACCGCATAGTCGGAGGTCGTGCCGCTGGCCGTGTTCGAGTAAGCGCTGAATACCGGGGAGGCGTTGCCCGAGTAACTTCGAACGCGGAAGCTATAAGCGGTGTTCGGCTTCAGTCCCCAGGCAATGAACTGGGCGGCCGTGCCGTCTTGCGGGTCGGCGTACTGAGCCTCCGTGACCCAGTAGGGTATCCCGCGATTGGAAGGGTTGTGGACCTGTTCGCCGGTTGGGTCGCTGAGGTTGCAGCGCGCGCCGCGCGCCACGATGCTGCTGTCGCAGGTGTAACCACCTGCCCGCGGGATGGGCTCGAGCTCGGTCCAGGCGGTGAAACGGCTGTCGCTGGCAGAGCGTATTTCGACCAGATAGCCGTACCCTGGGTCCGCCACCGCCGGCCATGTCAGGTTGATCTGATCGGGGCCCTTGACATGCGCCGCGATCGCCGGTGCTCCCAGCCCCGGCTCCTGCGCGCATAGCATTGGGCACAACGCTCCGCAACCGATGACCCATGCAATCGCCCCCATCGCCGCGACAACTCCGGGACTGACCTGCCGGTCCCAAGGCGGCGCCTTTTGCCGCCGCGTGGGGGGTGCCCTGTGGGCCCGGGTCTGTCCCCGTCTTTCTGTTGATCTCTTCACGCCGGTCTTGCCTTTTCCGAGGATTGGCGGCCGCCTGTTTACGCGCGCTGATAAAAAGTATACAGGAAGGCCGCGCCACCAGCCCACCCAGCTTGTCGCGGACGCGAAGACGCAAAGAAAAGCTTTGAGACTCTGGAGGTTCGGGCTCACGGGTTCTGGGTTCATCGGGTCTTCCGGGGCGGACCCAGAGGGTCCTCCGAGGCGGGCGACGGGGTCTCGGGCGCGTCAGGAGGCAATGCCCGCGGGGGGACGAGGAAGGGTTCGCCGTTGGGGCGGAAGCGAGGGGGTTGTCCGGGGATGTTTCCGGCGGGTGACGGGTTCGACGGGTTCGCCGTCTTC